>JAISPL010000010.1 GCA_031274925.1 Syntrophobacterales bacterium
TTCTATATGTATGTCCTTCCTTCCGATATTCTACTACTCTCTTTCTATATTTTATATCATATCCCATTCTTTTACTTTACAAGATGATTAGACCTTTGGGAAGTGGGGTGGGTATAGTATGCGGAATTGGCGATGCTTATGGTTTTGGAAGAGATCAACGTACTATACTTGACTACATTGGTAGGATCATTGAAAGAAGAACGATGAGCCCCAATATCTTGTCGACTACGTTGCTGACGGTTGGCATGACCTTCAGAGTGCGGTTTTTTGCATAAACTCTTCTATGAAGATTTTAGGTAATCATCAATCATTTCTATATAATTTTCGTCAATAGAGGCATTCAGTAAAGCTTTTTCTTCGTATCAGGCGAAAATTAATTCAATATTTAATGATTATAAAATATCGCAAGGGCACAAAATGGAGCTTTTGTGCATTAGGCAAGTGATTATAACGTGAAGCAAATAGACAGAGAAGCGCAATGGATAGCGGAGGCCGACACTGGCGAATATGGAAATTGGATTGAGAATTTGGAACAGGTCTGAAATGTTGTATATCTATGTTCCCCTCTCTGTATGGGCCGCTTTACGCCTCACCCCATACTTCTCCTGCTTTGAGCCCCACGCCCCTCGCGATTGATAACTGATTTAATTTGCTTATATTTCAACAATCTGTTATAAAATAAACCTGTTTTTATGACCATGAGGATTGAGGAGTTTGATTATTTTTTACCTAAGGCGTTGATCGCCCAGCATCCCGAAAAAGAGAGGGCATCTTCCCGCCTTCTTGTCCTGAACAGAAAAAACGGGGCGGTAGAGCATAGAAGGTTCACTGATGTAACCGAGTACCTGCGCGAGGGTGATGTGCTCGTGCTCAACGATAGCAAGGTATTCCCTGCCAGACTGAAGGCTGTGAAAGAGACGGGCGGTGCAGTGGATATTCTTCTCGTGGAAAAACGGTCTGATTCTCGTTGGCTATGCCTAGTGAAAGGTATTAAGAAAGGGACAGAGAGGGCGTGGGTCTCCATAGGACCAAGACCTGTTGAACTGGCAAGGATTGAAAACGGAACGGCTTGGGAAATAGATTTTCTGTGTGACGGAGATAGCTTTGAGATTATAAGGGAGCACGGAACAATGCCCCTTCCAGGCTACATAAGAAGGAAGGGAGATTCTGACCTGGGCGATTTCGACAGATATCAGACAGTGTATGCAGACCCTATGGGGTCAATCGCGGCGCCCACGGCGGGCTTTCACTTTACGGTGGACCTGCTTGAGAAGCTTGAGAGAAAGGGCGTCTTCATAGTAAAAGTTACGCTCCACATAGGGATCGGGACTTTCCTGCTCCTTAAGACTGAGAATGTGGAGGATCATGCCATGCATCGGGAGTATTATTCTCTCTCCCCAGAGGCGAAGACGCAGATATCCGTGGCGAGAGAACAGGGAAGACGGGTTGTGGCATGCGGAACGAGTGCGGTGAGGACGTTGGAAACAGTTTATTCCCGGAACCGGAGTATCCCTCTCTCCGGGTTTACTGATGTTTTTATTTATCCCGGATATTCATTTAAAGCGGTGGGTGCCCTGATCACGAATTTCCACCTGCCTAGATCTACTCCTCTCCTGCTGGCGTCGGCGTTTGCGGGGCGAGATGAGATCAGACGGTGTTATGAAGAAGCGATTGAGGAGGGATACAGGTTTTACAGTTACGGTGATGCGATGCTGATAGTGTGACTGGCATGAAGGGGAATACAGACCCTTAACATTATTTTTCAGGCCTATGGCGAAGGCAGTCGCAAGTGGTTTTGAAGTTATGGAGACAATGACTATTCTTGAAGAGGACGGGTTTGCGCGGTTGGGCATCGTAGGTACTGCCCATGGAGACGTGGAGACTCCGGTTTTTATGCCGGTGGGTACCCAGGGGGCGGTAAAGGCGGCTGTCCACAGAGACCTGAAAGAAATGGGTGTAAAAATAGTCCTCGCCAATGCGTACCACCTCTATCTAAGGCCTGGTGACGGCCTGATAAAGGATTTTGGCGGCATACATAAATTCAGTGGGTGGGACGGCTCCGTATTGACCGACTCCGGGGGTTACCAGATTTTCAGTCTCGGGGTGCTCAGGGAGATCAAGGAAGACGGTGTATTGTTCCAATCCCATATAGACGGGTCCAAGCACTTTCTCTCACCAGAAAAGGCTATGGAGGTACAGGACAATATCGGGGCCGATATATGCATGTGCTTCGACGAGTGTGTACCTTATCCTGCGTCCTACGAGTACACGGAAGAATCGGTTGAGCTTACGTCCCGTTGGGCCGCAAGGTGCAAGGATGCAAAGAAGAATAATGGTACGCTCCTCTTCGGCATCGTTCAGGGGGGATTTTATGATACTCTGCGAGTAAAGTCCGCCCGTGACCTGGTAAATATGGATTTTGACGGGTATGCGGTGGGTGGTTTGAGTGTAGGAGAACCGAAGGCTCTCATGTGGGATATGGTCGACGCGACCACAGAGTACCTTCCGAAACATAAACCGAGATATCTTATGGGGCTGGGATTTCCCGAGGATATTGTCGAAGGGGTGAGGAAAGGAATAGACATGTTCGATTGCGTCATCCCGACGAGACACGCTAGGAACGGGAGCATGTTTACTTCCGCCGGCAGAATCAATATTAAGCACACGAAATATACGAGGGACGGCGCACCGTTGGATCCGGAGTGTGATTGCTACACATGCAGGAATTTCTCCAGAGCATACCTCAGGCACCTTTTCGTCTCTCACGAGCTCACCGGGTATTACCTCAATACCCTGCACAATATTTCATTTTACACCGGTCTTGTGAAGGACATGAGACAAGCAATAAGGGAAAAACGGTTCGAGTCATTTTATAATAATTTTAAAGAGAAATGGGAAGGAGGTGAGTTGCGGAATGAATATCGCGCATGCAATGGGTAATATGGGTGGAACGGGCCAGGGAGGTGGCAACCAACTGATGGCTTTCCTGCCCCTCATTCTTCTCTTTGCTGTTTTTTATTTTCTGCTTATACGACCTCAGCAGAAAAAAGCGAAGCAGCAGAAACAGTTCCTGGAGAACCTAAAGAAGGGCGATGAAGTTGTTACTTCGGGTGGCTTATATGGTAAAATAACCGGTATTACAGACAATACAGTAACGCTGGAGATTGCCGAGAAGATCAGGGTACGAATATTGAAAAGCTCAATAGTAATGTCAGTAGGGAAAGGAGAATAACGTGGCAAGGTATGAGAACATTATAGTTATTAACCCAGATTGTTCCAAGGAGGAAGAAAGCGAACTCCTTAAGAGAATCACAGGCAATATAGAGAAGACCGGGGCCGCCATAGCGAAGCTGGATGATTGGGGCGTGAGGAGACTGGCTTATCCCATCAAGAAGAAAGACAGAGGCCATTACTTTTTCTTCCTTTTGGATATGGCCGAAGATAAGGTGGCTGGTCTCGGCAAATTCTACAGGACTGTGGATAATATCCTCCGGCACATGTTCGTGGCTGTGGACGCGGCAAAAAAGGTTCTTGAGAAAGCACCGGACCATGTGGTCTTTGGTGATGTGGAAGCCGAGGCGCGTGAATAAGGTTTTTCTCACAGGGAGATTGAAGGTCAAACCTGAGGTGTTTTATACGCCAAAAGGCGAGAAGATCGTGCAGTTCCCTTTGTGGGTTGAGGACGATGCATTCAGTATTGATGTAGTGTATCCTGAACGCCAGGGGACGAGAGACCTGGCCCGGTTGAAAGGAAGTGTAGTCACCGTGTCGGGGGCATTGATGAAAGCAATGGACGGGCATGGTGCGATTAAATTAAAGGCCAATAAAATTATATGGATGGAGGAATAGATGCCAAGACCAGCAACAAGACCACGACATGATGGAGGAAAGAAAAGAGTTTATATGAGGAGAAGGGTGTGCAGGTTCTGTCAGGATCAGAACCTCGAGATTGATTATAAAGATCCGAAACTCTTGAAACATTTCATCACCGAGCGTGGAAAAATTATGCCGAGAAGAATGACTGGGACATGCGCGAACCACCAGAGAAAACTGAAAGAGGCAATAATGATGGCGCGACACATTGCCTTCCTTCCTTTTACCACACTTTCGAAATAGAAGGAGGCAATCAAATGAAGGTTATTCTGATCGAAGATTTAAAGGGTACAGGCAAGAAAGGTGAAATCGTCGATGTGAGAGACGGATACGGAAGGAATTTCCTTATCCCCAAAGGTCTTGCCCTCCCCGCCGTTGAAGGCAATGTCGCTAGGCTCGACCATATCGTGAAAAGTGCTGCAAATAAGAAAATAAGAGAGCTGAAGACCGCCGAGGAAATCAAGGCAAGGCTTGAGGAAATTACCGTTCACGTGAAGAAGAAAGTTGGAGTTGACGGGAAGCTTTTCGGTTCCGTAACCCACAAAGATATTGCCGTGGAGATCGGTAGCATCCTGAGCGTTCCAGTGGACAGAAAGCAGATAAGGATGGACGAAGTGATTAAGATGACCGGTGCTTACACTGTGGAAATACACCTTGGCCAGGGCGTGAACGCCGAGGTCAAGATCGAGGTAGAGGCGCAGGAGTAGAGTGAAGAAGAAATAAATGACCAAGACGCCGAAGCGCACCCAGGAGACTAAGTTCAGAGTTCCACCTCAAAATCTGGAGGCTGAGCAGTCTCTCTTGGGCGGGCTTTTGGTTGATGCGGAATCCATCAATAAAGTTGCCGATATTGTCGGTGCTGATGATTTCTACCGAGAGGCCCATTCCCGTATATACGAGATCATGCTTGATCTTTATGACAGGAATGAGCCTATAGACCTTATTACGGTCAGCGGCGCCGGAAAAGATAAAGGCCTCATCGATAAAATAGGCGGGATTACATATCTGAACACCCTAGTGGACCTCATGCCCAGCTCGGCGAATATAGCCCAGTACGCAAAAATGGTCCGGGAAAAGGCCATGCTCCGGAGACTGATGAATGTGGCCACCGAGATCATAGAAAAAGGGCATGACGCTGATCTGAGCGTGGACAGCTACATCGATGAAGCCGAAAAGATGATCTTTCAGGTTTCAGAGAATAAACTGAAGCCTTCTTTCTTTTCGGTGAGGGATATTGTTAAAGAGAATGTAAAGACCATTGAGAAGCTCTCACAGAACAAACAGGCCGTCATAGGTGTGCCCACAGGTTTCACCGATCTCGACAAACTAACAAGTGGTCTGCAGCCTTCAGACCTCATAGTGGTGGCAGGCAGACCAAGTATGGGAAAGACGGCTTTTTGTATGAATATCGCACAGTATGTGGGATATCTGGACAACGGTACAGAGCCAGTAGGTGTCTTTTCTCTTGAAATGTCAAAAGAGCAGCTCGTCACAAGACTCCTAAGTTCTGAATCCGAAGTAGGACAGTTGAAGCTCCGTACAGGAGCTCTTTCGGGAGCAGACTGGCAGAGACTAGCCCAGGCAGCGGGCAAGCTGTGCGAGGGCTCCATTTTCATAGATGATTCTCCGGGACTCACCGTTCTTGAACTACGTGCCAGAGCAAGGAGGCTAAAGAAAGAACACGGCCTGAGCCTGCTTATTATTGATTATCTCCAGCTTATGAAAGGAAGGAACAGCGCCGAACGGAGGGAACAGGAGATATCTGAAATCTCGCGGTCTCTCAAGGGGCTTGCAAAAGAGCTGAACATACCCGTCATCGCTATTTCGCAGTTGAACCGGATGGTCGAGCAAAGAGAAGACAGAAGGCCTAGGCTTTCCGATCTTAGGGAATCAGGTGCGATTGAGCAGGACGCCGATGTTATCATATTTATTTACAGAGACGAGGTGTATAATAGGAATATAGATGACAATAGAGGGATTGCCGAAGCTATAATAGGGAAACAGCGGAATGGACCGACGGATACCGTGAGGCTTGCGTTTCTTAACGAATGTGCCGCATTCAGAAACCTTTACGAGAAATGAACATTCCTAATATCTTATCCATCTTCCGCCTGGTTGTCACTGTCTTCTTCGTTCTGGCCGTCAATCAGGGAAGATATCGATTCGCGCTGGTTCTGTTTATCCTTCAGGGCCTAAGCGATCTCCTTGACGGGTTGCTGGCAAGAGTAATGAACAAAAAGACCTCTCTTGGCGCGTACCTGGATCCCATCGCGGACAAGGCCATGCTGTTGAGTGCTTACGTGGTCCTCTATTTTCATGGTACTATCCCCCTCTGGGTGGCGGCGGTAATCCTCCTTAAAGATACGATCGTGGCTACAGGGTTCCTGATTCTATACAGAATTTTCGGAAAAGTAAGGTTGGTTCCTAGTATGTTCGGAAAGACCAGTACCGCCCTTCAGATTATGACCGTAATCTATGTTCTTTGGTCCAGCGATACGATTTACGAACCTTACAATAAATTCTTTTTCTGGCCCATGATTATCTGCACGGTAGTTGCGGGATTGCAGTATGTGGTGAGAGGGGTGGCCATTCTCACTCGCCGTGAGCCTGCCTCCTGAAAGGCTGCCTTCCGCATAAGATCGTGGGGTCCTGTACCTTTTTTTGCTATGGTATGCAAACGCCTGTTTTTGGCTCCTGCACTCCCATTCCCTCTTGGCGGTTTCTGGTTACCCGTTTGCGGGCGCTACGAAAGACCACAGCTTTCATAGTGGCGTCGGCTGTCTTTTTCCTCATAACGCGAGAGCCTTAACTAAATATTATACAAGGCAGTTTGTTGCAGCGAGAAGAATTGGTCTGTAGAGGTAACAGCATGCCAAATACGAAGTGTAAGGTCAACCATAAGCTCTTGCCTGTGATACAATCTTGGTGCGCCATGTAAATCTACCGAGGTGATGGCGAGTATTGCTGTTCAACGTCAATAGTATGAGCTTTGCTCTGGTGGTAAGACATGACCAGTTGTCTGTGTAGAAAATGCAATTCTTGAGGTGCTTCACTTTGTCATAGAGGCGTCGGAAGGGTGCAGTATCACGACCGCTTAGTACCCAGGCCACGATTCTCTGTGTATTACGGTCAATGGCTTTGATGACCCAAAGTTTGTTTTTTTACTCCCGATAAAGTGCCACATTGCATCAAACTCCATTTGCCTGATTTCTCCTGATACTTCCGGTTCCGGCAGACTTTGTCCAAATCCATCGATAAACTAATGTGTAGCCCCATCATCCGAATAAGAACCTTTTGCCATCGCGTAAAGCAATATACAAAGCGCTTTCTTGACTGCAACCTTGATCATTGGTTCGCCTATCGCCTTCCCGAAAATTATAGTCGCATTCTTTGCAATGATACCGTTGCCTCCCTGCTACAATTCCATTCTTTACTGTTCGCTTCGCTCCACAGTTTTTGCATTCTGGTATAATATCTCATCTCCCGTATTTTGATAAGTACATGTGTTGCTGATCTATAGCTGATCTATATATAAGGGAATACACTCTATAACGATTTTAAAAAATAATTGTTCCGGATGGAGTGGACCGAGGTATCTGAAGGAAACTCCATTACCATATCAATGCTCAGTGCGCCTCACAGAAGAAACATCCCTTCCATCAAAGGGTCGCTAACTGGGCGCTTCGGGAGGAAAATGATTGACAGCCCTATTGATTAGTATTATAAAAAAGCGGAGATTTGCATGTCCATCAGAATCGGTATAAATGGTTTCGGTAGGATCGGACGGCTTGTTGCCAGAGCTGGTTTTGCGCATAGCGACCTTGAATTCGTTGCGGTGAACGATCTCACGGACGCAAAGACGCTAGGCCACCTCTTGAAATACGACTCAATCCACGGCATCTTGGGTGCGGAGGTAAAAACTACCGATAACTCCATTGCTGTAAATGGAAAAGAGATAAAGACGTATCAGATAAGGGATCCGGAAGCGTTGCCTTGGAAAGACCTTGGGGTTGACGTGGTACTTGAGAGTACGGGCAAATTTACCCATAGGGTGGGGGCTGAGAAGCATATCGCCGCAGGAGCGAAGAAAGTCGTCATTTCGGCGCCGGCCAAGAATCCTGATATAACATTTGTCCTTGGCGTAAACCAAGAAGTCTATGATAAGACAAAACATAACATTATATCCATGGGGTCATGTACCACGAACGGCTTGGCTCCTGTGGTGAAAGTGTTACACAACGAGTTCGGCATTGAATACGGTCTTATGACCACGATTCATGCCTATACCAACGATCAAGCGATCCAAGACGAGCCTCATAAAGATCTTAGAAGGGCAAGGGCAGGAGCTTTGTCCATGCTCCCCACCACCACCGGAGCCGCGAAGGCTATCTCAGAAATCATCCCGGAATTGGCGGGCAAGCTTGACGGCCTGGCCGTAAGGGTACCGATTCCCAATGTTTCCATCGTCGATTTTACGGCCACGTTGTCACGGCGCACAACAAGAGAAGAGGTGAATGAGAAGTTCCAGGAGTATGCGAACGGCCCCATGAAGGGCTATCTTTTCTGCACCAACGAGCCTCTCGTATCGAAGGATTACACCGGAAATTCAGCATTGAGTACCGTAGACCTTCCAAATACCATGGTTGTCGGCAACATGGTGAAGGTGCTCGCATGGTACGATAATGAGTGGGGTTTTTCGAGCCGTATGGTTGAACTTCTCTCCTTTATCATGAAATAGCGGGTATATTCAATAATTCATTTAGGAGCATAATTATGAAAAGCATAGACCAGGTAGACTTGAGAAGCAAAAGGGTGTTCATTCGCTGCGACTTCAACGTGCCCACGGATGACCAGGGCAACATCACAGACGATACGAGGATACGGGCACATTTGCGGACCATCGGCTATGCGGTGGATAAGGATGCAAAAGTTATCCTTGCGTCCCACATGGGGCGTCCCAAAGGGAAAAGAAATGATAAATATTCTCTGGAGCAAGTGGCCTTGAGACTTTCGGAACTTACCGGAAAACCTGTGACTTTCCTTGATGATTGTGTGGGAGAGCGGGTAGAGAAGGCCGTATCCGCAATGAAGGGAGGAGACCTTATACTCCTTGAGAACCTCCGCTTTTACATTGGTGAGGAAAAAAATGACGAGGAGTTTGCAAAACAACTCGCCAGGTTTTGCGATGTCTATGTCGATGATGCCTTTGCGGTTTCCCACAGGGCTGCGGCCTCGAATACAGCGATCACTGGTCTTGTGAAGGAATGCGCCGCCGGTTTCCTCCTTAAAGATGAAATCAATTATTTCAATAAGGCTATGAGTAACCCGGCAAGACCTCTGGTCGCTATCATCGGGGGAGCAAAGGTTTCCGACAAGATCGGGGTCCTTGAGAAAGTGATTGAGAAAGTGGATAAGCTTATTGTTGGAGGAGCAATGGCGTTTACCTTTCTCAAGGCGAGCGGCTATGAGGTTGGAAAATCAAAGTGCGAAGAAGACATGCTAGATACCGCGAAGGGTATCATGGCAAAAGCGAAAGAGCGAGGTGTGAGCTTTATGCTCCCGGTGGATTCGGTGATTGCAGAACAACCCTCCGCCGACTCCCATACGAAGGTGTGTGGTATAAAGGATATTCCGAAAGATTGGATGGGCCTCGACATTGGGCCGGAGACCATCAAGCTGTTCTCAGATGCCGTACAAGATACCGGGACAATAGTCTGGAACGGACCTCTCGGCATGTTCGAGTTTGAGCCATTCAGCAAGGGCACTTTCAGTGTGGCCCATGCGGTGGCCAATTCCGGCGCTCTTACCATAGTGGGCGGCGGTGATACCGATACGGCGATTCACCAGGCAGGGGAGAGTTCTAAAATCTCATATATCTCCACAGGCGGCGGCGCGTTTCTTGAGTTGCTGGAGGGCAAAACCTTGCCAGGAGTGGTGTCTTTGGAGGCATGCGGAGGCAACACATGAGAAACTGGATGGTTGCGGGAAATTGGAAGATGTATAATACGATTCCCGAAGCTACAACCCTTGCGGCACAGATCAGGGAAGGCATGAAAGGTATCACTGGTGGAGAAGTGGTGGTGGCCCCGGCCTTTACCGCTCTCGCGGCAACATGCGATATCATAAAAGGTTCTTCGATCATTCTTGCGGCCCAGAATATGTTCTACGAAGAAAAAGGTGCGTATACAGGAGAGATATCCCTGGCCATGCTCAAGGACGCAGGATGTACTTACGTAATTATCGGTCATTCGGAAAGAAGAAAATACTTCCATGAGTCCGATGAAAATGTTAACTTAAAGGTGAAGAAGTGTCTTGCAGCTGAATTGAAGCCCATTGTGTGCGTGGGGGAGACCCTTGAGGAGCGCGAGCAGGGGGTTACGGAATTTGTAGTGGGACAGCAGGTGAGGAAAGCCTTTTATGGCCTGCAATCCCTGAACGGTGTGGTAATAGCTTACGAGCCGGTGTGGGCGATAGGCACGGGTAAGAACGCTCTGCCCATGGAGGCTGAAGAGACGCACCGGTTCATTAGGCACGTGATAGGCGATATGTTCGGTGAAGAGCAAGGATCGGTACGGATACTGTATGGAGGGAGCGTAACTCACGAAAATATAGGGGATTTGATAGGTATGAAAGATATAGACGGTGCTCTTGTGGGGGGAGCATCCTTGAAAGCGGAGAGTTTTCTTGGTATAATAGAAAAAGTTTCGGAGAAGAGATAATGCTGACAGCGATTGCGATCATTCATGTATTGGTATCCATAGCCCTTATCCTGATAGTACTCCTGCAGACAGGACGGGGTTCCGATGTCGGGGCGGCTTTCGGAAGCGGATCAAGTCAGACCCTTTTTGGCAGTTCCGGCTCGTCGGGATTCATGACTAAGTTGACTACGGCGGGTGTGGTGATTTTTATGGTCACCAGCATGTTTCTTACATATTTTTATAGCCACAGGTAGCCTATTTGTGGTAAAAGTTTTTCTCGGACAACCGAGAAGAACTTAGAGTAGGATAATATTCATGCCGAAGTGGTGGAATAGGCAGACACACCATCTTGAGGGGGTGGCGGGGAGACTCGTGCGGGTTCAAATCCCGCCTTCGGCATTTAATCCTGTCAGTGATATTACGTACTTATTTTTAGGGGGCTGTCCTAGATAACTCAAGAATGTTACTATAGGGTAGCCCCTAAAACGTAATACCAGATTTATTGGACTATTTCTGATATTCTGAGAGCATCGGTTGTCGATATTTTTCCACGTGTAAGCGCGTAGATGCAGTGTTCCTTAAGTCTTCGGTCTTATACTCACCCTACTTTAAAACAGTCTGCAAGGGCATCGTCAAATGAATCGAATAGATGCAAGATACTACGCAGCCGAGATTTGAGCCAGCCCCAGAAACGTTCAATCAAGTTTAGTTCCGGTAAATAAGGCGGCAGGAAGAGAATTGTATGACCTTGCTTTTTAGTGAAAAGGAACCAGCCTGCTTTTTCTATGAAATATCCATAACAATCGTAGTATTTAAGGGAAGGGCAGGCTGTCCAAGGCTCTATGATTTCTTTTCCCATCTGTGTCCCGTACGTCTGTACTTCTTGCCGCTGATTTGCCCATCCATATTCGCGGTTGTCTAATCAGAGACAGACACAATTTCTTCTTTGTATGCTTCTACCCTTTCCGGGTCTTGCTCCAGGTAATGCTTTATGCGTTATCCCAATGCCTTTCCCAACATCCGAACTCTCACCTCTGATTGATATGCGTCATAGGCTTCAGGTTTTGACGGATCAACTTTATTATTCTTTCCATTAAATGGCCTGTTTTCCAGAATCCCGGTTTCTTCGTAGCGCTTCAGCCAAGCCTTTAGAGTTGTTGCGCCTATTTTGAATGTCTTTGCAGCCTCTTCTATATGTATGTCCT
>JAISPL010000011.1 GCA_031274925.1 Syntrophobacterales bacterium
GGCACCATTTGAAGGGAAATCCTGCCGTCAGGCCTTACAGGCATCGCGAGTTCATTAAGTTCAGGATAATTCACAAATTTGACATCAAGGATATCTCCCGGAGCAATCACATATTCCTGCTGCGAATAACTTCTTGCCTGCTGGTCAAACTGCGTGAAAGGCGCAGGGTTAACAACAGTATTTGGAGTACATGCCGCCAGCGATACAATTCCCATTATAAACACCACAATCCTCAAGGCGTTCAATCCCATCTGCCACCTCCGAAATAATCTGCTTCACGCCCAGACAAACACCAGCTCCAGCTGGGAAACTTTACATGATATGAATTAAGTTTGAACCGGAACAAACTTTTTACTGATCCTCACTCACAGCACATCCCGTTGATACTATTCCGCATTGATTAAAAAAGAATTCGCTCATTTTTGCCCCAACAGCCTTATGAGATGAACAAGACTATGGTGTCTATCAGAAATATATCACATTGCGAAACACATACCCGTAATCTTCTCCGTCACCCTCTGTGACGCATAGGAAACGTTCCGCTAATCCCCACCCATCATGTTTACCAGAACAAACCATGCAATTTATCGTTCAACGCATGTCGGGTCAACATCTATCGTTTTTCTTCAAATGATTTTACTAAAAAAGGATGTGTATACTTAGTTAAGCTACCGCCATTCCACTTGGTGGCTTCAGTTCCAAGCTGTCTATAATCTCGCTACGCTTTCTTCTTTGATTCATACTTGGTTGCGTAGGTATTTTCCCTGATTTGAGTCAAAAGCAGTCTTCTGCTAAGTTTTTACTTATTACCCTCACGCTTTGCACACACCACATCCGCCCAAAAAATGATTAAAGCATTATTGAATGTCCGTCCGCTTCAATCCCCCCTTCGGACTGATTTCTAGATAGAATAAATATAATACATAACGCTTCACACTGTCAAGCAAAATTGCACAACTTTTCGTACAGGCATGATATAACCACAAAACCACCTAAACTCTCAACCTTCCCGGTGATGGTCTGCGGCACAGAAATAGAAATTATAACTACACGGAATTTGAGAAACCCCTTTATGACGTTTTTCCACAGGCGACTATTTCCACACTTTCCCCATTACGATGCCAAGAATGAGCCATAATGGGATGGAAATCAATACAGCCCATATAATTCCGTTTACTGTTTTGACCGATCTCTCCAACTTTTTTGTATACAAAGCCCGTTCAACTTTAATCCTTACGTCTTCAAGTTCCAGCGGTTTGGAAATGTAGTCATAGGCACCCGCTTTCATCGCCTCCACTGCACTGTCCACGGATGGGTGGCCTGTATTCATAAGAAACGGCATATTCATGTTCTCCGCTCTCATCCGCCTCAATAGCTCAAGACCATCCATTTCCGGCATCACAAAGTCGGAAATGATACAGTCGACTTTAACGCTATTCAGTTTTTGAAGCGCCTCGTGCCCCCCTTCAGCCGTCGCAACGACATACCCTATTCCTTGAAAATAATCTTTTAAGAGGCCCCGTATTTCTTCATCATCGTCAACAACGAGAAGACTAGCTGCTACCATTGCGCGTTCTCCTTTCATTTAGGAAGTATGGTCGCATCATGGATTCAAGCCTTTATCGTCCAAGCACCTCCGAAAGTTCATGGGGCCGACCCAGAAAGCGATCATGGGGTAGCCGCACCACGAGCCCCTCTTTCTTGCGCACGGATAAAATGCAGTATTTCTTCGAATTTATCTATTTGCAGACATGTATTCTTGCAGGGACCTTCCGGCCTCTTGTTTGGTATGGCCAAGACCGGTGCTTTTTCTGAGACATCTTTTATGCCGCTCACCAAATCTCTCTCGCACGCAACTGCCAGAATCAGAGTAGGCCTGTATTGTCTGATTGCTCTTCTTGCTTCTTCGCCGCCCCCGGCCGTAATAACATGCATCTCGTATTCCTTAGACCGGCTCATGATCTCGCTGCGTGCTGTTTTTTCCAGACATCTCGGCAGAAGCATGAGAAGACGCTCGGTACTTAATCTGTCGGCGTGGGTCGTCATGATATAATTATGGACTTTGATAAAGGAATTCCCTACCCGGTCGCGGCTGATCCCGAAACACCCCCCAAGCCACAGGGCCTTGGGAAGTATCAACAAAAATAGTCTTTCGATCGGCTTTTGAGGAAAAAACGATCTCCCCCCCCTTCTGAGAACAAGGACTTCAATCGCAAGAGCCGCGAGAAGACAGGTTACGAACAGGCCCATAGCCCATTCGACCATTCTCGGCAGCATCGCGCTAAACTGTTCCATCCTGGGCCTTATCATATACCAGGCCGCAAAAGCAAAACCAATCAGCACAATGGAGGTCAATACAGCAAGAGCCAGAAAGGTCGCGGAATGTTCTTCGATTTCGTGTTCATGAAAGTCAGAGAGCACATCCCAATCCGCCCACTCATTCCCTAATTTTCTATCCTTGAATACTGAATCTTCCACGGGCTCCTTCATAGTTCTCTCCACTATTCGGATAAGGCACATCTAATCAAGACCAATGCCCGCAAATTCCTCTATTCCACCCTTCACAGCGCCTTCGGTTTCTTCAGGCCTGTTTATGACATCTGCAATCAGCCTGATTAACAATGACAGTCTCTCATAGATGATGCCCCCTAGTCAATAACCGGTCTAATTCAAGTCTTATCAGGCCGGCGTGAATTATTGGGGTCCGGTATTCTGATATTCCATTATCAATTTAAAGACTATTAGGAATCCTGGGTCTGGGCCGTGATCCTTACTTAAATATTTCAGTAGGAAAACAGTAACAAACTTTCTTGCATTTTTCCGTTTAGCAGGTATATTTTATAATTGAGACTTGAAAGTGTTTAAGTAATCATCAGAATTTTTCAAGCATAAGTAGGAGAATATGCCATGAATGAACGTAGTATCCGTAAATTACGTATGCCAATAATCTTGGCTATCGCCATTTCTATCGCTGTCTTGTTGATAGGTTCACTCGCCATAATTTTCATGCCCAGCACCCCAAAAGCAGAATATGCCCGAAATGGTTCGCCCGTGGAAGAAGGCTTTTCTGATGCCGATTTTGGGAATCAAGGCAGACGGGAGGACTATACACCGGGGCCTCCGCTTTCAGACTCGGCAGATGCTGCAGCTGCAGCATCTGCCAGTGCCACCGCCCTCCCACCAGCACAGTCTTCAAGTTCTCCTGCTCCGGTCCCGTCCTCAGAGGGACTTGGTTTTCGCATTGGGACAGCAATGAGCGGTTTCGTGGGATATTCTTCAGATTCTAAATCGGACTATACGGTATCAACAACTTCGCATTCTCATTCATCCTTAGATCGTGGCGATCCGAGATCACCATCAACATCTGTTCCTGAGCCTGGATCCGGTTTGTTAACTGGCGTGGGGGCCGGGTTCTTTTTCGTCATTGTATTCATTGGAACTTGCTTCAAGCGCTACAGAGCACGGGGATAATAGATAATTTTATATTATATCCGATAGAATTAAATGAACATCCCCCGTCGCAAGCGGCGGGGGATCCCGGGGTTTACGACTGACTATTAGGAAGCGCCCCAAGGGGCGGAGAATTAGACCCGTAGAGATTAAATGGTTTGAACTTCAGTTTCCTGTTGCTTTGATCGGTGTGTATCTTGTTAGCGGCAACGCTGATCAATTGTTTGAATTTATACGTAGAAAACTGAGAAAAGTTTTCCAAGTCAGCGCATCACCCTTGGAAGTCATTCCAAGCGGATCATAAGGCTCCATGTCTAGCCCTGACGGTAAGTTATAGCGGCGCTTGGTGCACAGTGAATACAAGGAGACCAACTGTGGAACTTTTTGTTGTTACAGATGAAATGCTCATGGGCCAGGGCGTCTTCGGCGTATTTTCCACAATAGAAAAGGCAAAAGTTTTTATGGAAGATATTCAATTGAGGACGGGATTCCGATGCATGATAAAGGGATTGGAGGTCTTTGGCAACGAAGATAGATGTTCCGCAGTATGTGTCGCCTACAATCATGACTGCATCCATGACGTTTACCTGCTGGATGGATTGTACGCACTCCCTTGGGATGCGTATGAGGCAACTGGAGACAGAGGTCTGATAGTGGAATTCATCATCGACTCTCCTGAACAGAAACGGACTGTACAGGACTTTTGAGTCAATCCAATGCTCAATTTTAATGGTTAATGGGAAATCGTTCACTGCATATATATGGTGAGCAACAGACCTTCCATTGCAAGTTTGCCTCGCTCTTGATGCGGCATACACCCCAAGAAAGAGATAAACCATACGTCCCGCAGAAATAAACTAAACCGATCATTTGCATGATTCCTCGTAACCTTCTTTTTTATCGTTTTAACATTTTACGGATTACCTACTGGCCCTTGAACGCTTCCAAGCCATGGTCGTTACCGATAAACCTTTCTTGAGTTGAAATACCAAAGCCGTCCTTTATCGACCTAGAGAACGGCAAGCCCCTCGGTACATTATACCCCTTCCAAAATTATAACATTTCATAATTACAGATACCGGCGATCAGATTGAAGCGTAAGCCGAAACGTTTTCTGCGGTTGTGATGTTAGCGTTTAATCAGACCGATGATGC
>JAISPL010000012.1 GCA_031274925.1 Syntrophobacterales bacterium
TGAATGTTGTGTGCTTTACCCCTGTTATTCGATGAAATTTCTCATTCGTATAGTTTTGTAACATCTCATATTTCATGGATGTCAGCTTATGCCTTTTTACTTATTTTAGGAAGAGGACTTATCGTATGCCCATGGCTTTTTGCGGTTTCTCTTTGGCGGAACAACGGGCAAGTAACCAAGGGATTTGGCCAGATACCGCGTTTTGTCGTCCTCATACGCCAGATCCAATCAAAAGCGGAATAGGATTAGCTGCTTTCCCTTTGGTCAACAGAAGTTTGCAGAGCATCACTGCCGTGATGATCTTATCATCTCATGAAGTTTGGTCCTCAAGTCTTTCCAGTTTTTTTAATGCGCCAACAACCGTCAGGATGTACTTTAGCGCATGTGCTCAACAATTTGCTTTTATTTGCAGCGCTAAAAATAAGCGTTCTAAAACACCGTTTTTAGCCCAACGATTGACACGCTTATATTATGGTATACCACTTTCCGAAAGTTTCAGGTAATGCTCTCCATTTTCAGCCATACACAATATTGCGTTGATTAGTCGTTGATTCTCAATGCCTACATTGCCCCGCTGTGTTGGTAGATACTGCTTAATACGTTTGTATTGTTTTTCAGTTATAATCATTCTTTAATTCTATCATTATAATTATTTAGTGGTAACAGGCCCTAATAGGGTGCAGGCCAAGAAGGCCACTTTTTACCTGCACGGTTACTTGACAGACACAACAGTTTGCATAATCCAGGCAGAACTTATGCCACACACGAATACCCCATCAAAGCTCCCGTTCCGGGTCAAAATAGCGTTCCAGCAGATGTCCTAATTTTTAAGGTATATAAACTCTTTTTCCCTGGTGGTTTTTTCAGCGTTTAACTCTTTCTTTAATAAAGAATCATCTTCAGTCTGCCGGATATTATCCGGTTCTTGCGCTCAAAATTTTTTGAGTGACTTCCCCGGTTGGTTTGTATTTTTTGGGTCGGATAGGAGAGATACGGATAGATTTCTTCGCGTAGGGGAATACTCTTCCGCCCTCCCCGTCAAAAATATAGGTCCCTCTTTCCCTCCTCTATTTCATCAAGGGCATGAGACATTTTATCCTTCAAGGATTTCTTCTCTATGTCGGACACTATTTTTTCTATGAGAATAAGACCTTTTTCTTTTGTTGGCGGGGAGGCAAAATCCATCAGGTATTCCTTGAACGTAAAGACCGCGTTAGGCATGCAGAACTCTTTTATGAGGCCCGGTTTCGCAAGATCCATAAAATCGTTGCCCACCCTGCCTTTCCGGTAACACCCGGTACAGAAAGACGGTATATAACCCTTGTCTACAATCGTCGATATAACCTGATCAAGACTGCGGTGGTCTCCAAGGGAAAACTGGCTTCCTGTATCCTCGTTCCCTTCCGAGTACGCGCCTGGATTAGTCCGCGAACCCGCCGATATCTGGCTTACCCCGTAATTGAACACTTCCGTCCTCATCTCTTCATTTTCCCTCGTACTCAGGATGATTCCGGTATAAGGAAGGGCAATTCTAATGATAGAGACGATCTTCTTGAAATCTTCATCACTCACTTGATTGGGAACATCCGTCGCGATGGGGGCATTATCAGCCAACTCAATCCTCGGGACACTGATCGTATGGGGGCCACACCCGAATACTTCCTCAAGATGACGGGCGTGCTCCATAAGAGCAAGCACTTCAAAACGATAATCGGCAAGGCCGAAGAGTACACCGAGTCCCACATCGCTAATACCAGCTTCCATGGCCCTGTCGAAAACCATCACCCTATTGTCGTAATCGGCCTTCGGGGTGCCTGCGGGATGATAGCTTTTGTAAAGGACCGGGTCGTAGGTCTCCTGAAAACATACATACGTACCTATTTTTTCATTTTTCAGCTTCACAAAATCCTCAATCGGCATAGGGGCCAACTCCACGTTGATCCTGCGGATGTAACTGGTCCCCTCCCTCACTGAATAGGCGGTATGTATTGCCTCACACATGTAATCAGTATTATTCCTCGGCGATTCGCCACAGATAAGCAGGATCCTTTTATGCCCCTCCTTCAGGAGTGATGCGACCTCACCGGCGATTTCTGGCATGGTGAGGACCTTACGTCGGAGTGTCTTGTTGTCCCGCCGGAACGCACAGTAAAGACAATTGTTCACACATACATTGCCCGTGTAAATAGGAGCGAAAAAAACAAGACGTTTCCCGTAAATATGCTCCTTTACGACCTTTGCCGCTTCCATTATCCGACGGATACCCTCTCTGTCCTGCACCCTCAGAAGACTTGCGGTTTCTTTGAGGTTCAATCCCTTAAATTTTAAGGCTTTATTGAGAATAGCACTCAAGGAGCTTTCTGTCGGAATTTTCTCTTCAATGAGGCTGTACAGTTTATCCCTGTCAATAAAAGGTTTCCCTTTTTCATTATAAGTCATGTCCATTCTCCTTATATTTCGTGAGAATAGACTTTACCTCAACACCTTCAAGTTTGCCAATTTTACCTGTAAGGGCGTTAATCTGATCCATGTTACCCTCGACTACAAGAGAGATTATGTTGACCCCCCTGTCTCGTAAAGGTATCCCTTGCCGCCCCAGAATAAGCTCCGAATACTCGGAGAGAAGGAAATTGATCTTCGAAACTGCCCATTTACTCAATATGAGGATAACTACTGCTCCAAGTCGCTTTTCTATCGGACTTCTCCTCTAGATCAGAATTAAATTGACACTTCGAAAGAGATAAAATCTGTTTCTCAGTCTAATTATATAATAAGACAGAAAAACTGAAAAGGCAAGGAAGAACACCCCCTCTTCCCCCACCGCTCCTCCCCACCCCAACAATCCCCTGACTCCTGTGGATAGAGATGAGAACACTCGATAGTAACACCAGATTCCATCATCAGCGATGGTAAGCCAATTATACTTACTACCACAGAACCTCATTTCCTGACAGGTATCAGGAAGAGAATTCTGGATAACCTCTCCCTCTTTTTAGGTCTTACCATCCTAAGCTCCCGCGAGATTATAGCGTGGGGAGGGAAGAGCCAAAGAGAGCAATGGAGATTTAGCAGAATAGGTATAGACAAGGAGTGGTATTCATCACGCTATAATTATAGCGTGAATACAAATAGTGTAGCGAAGAGGCGAACCCAAAACATCAAAGGCGTGGACTACTACGGTTACGTCTATGAAACCATCAAAAAGACGAAGCAGAACCGGCATAGGCGCGAATACATCGGCAAAATAGGGCAAGGCGGGGAGTTTATACCGAACAAGAACTACCAAAAGAAGGTGGTGCTGTGCCTGCCGGAACACCCGCCCGCCGCGTATTTTTCGGAGCGACACACCTTTTAGAAGTCACAGGGGTACGTGAAGATCTCCGGTTCTGCTTTCCCAGCAGCTATAAGGCGCTCATGTCCCTTGTTTACTATCTGGTGTTGGAGAGCGAGAGCCCCTTCTGACCATCACCGTGGAGAGAGAAGCTCTCCTTACAGCGGATAAGCGAGATACTGCGGGATACCTCAGAGCAAGCTAAACTGGAGTTTTTCAAGAGACAGGATCAGCGACGCCAGGAAAAAGAGTACTTGGCTTATGACAATACATAATAACCCATCGTGTTTAATCCAATTTGCTATGTCAGATTCCGTAATCGAATTTAGTGCTTGTTTCAATGCTCTTTGCACTTCTTTATAGTTTCTCGCCTTGAGCCTTCAAGAGTATTGCCCACATCATTTCAATAGAGTTGAAATCTGGCGAATATGGCGGTAGAAATAAAACAGTAATACCTTTGTTGTACCCTTAACTTTATGGGCAGAGAGATTGTCAATTCGCAGGGGGTCAAGCACTGCTCAACATAACAGCAAGATTACCGTCCATAATCCCTTTAATCAAAGTCCTTTCAAATCGGAATCGTCAACGCGACGGGACTTCTTGCCCCACCCATGATAAAATATATATTTTCAGTGTCTAATTTTTCTTGGATTTTTTTCCATCTCGCACGCTGGGCGACAACATCTTCTCGCTGCTGTCCGTTTGGATGGAGTGTCTTACCCATTCATAGATAACGCCTCTATCATTTCTTCTAATGATATCTCATTATCCTTTTCTTCCAGTACATGGGATTGCGGAATAATCGCCGGTTTGAAGATATTTGTTCCATATCCGACTGATGGAGCCTGCGCTGACATTTAACCACTTAATGATAGCAACTGCCGATTCTTTGCGTTGTTTTGCCTCAATTATATTTTGTCGTTCGAAATTGGCTGCAAAATAGCTCATCTCCCCTTTGGGCTATGTATATCACAACCCTATAAATATGTTAATGTATAAGTAAATTGGTGTAAGAGACAACAAACAGGAGATCACGACCCACGATTGTGATCGCTTTCGTCTTTTCATCTCGGCATTACCATTCCTACTTGCGTGGAGCTACGAGCAACCAGCAAACGATCGGCATGCACTATAGTTTTCTCAGGAGGAATCAGTGGGTCAGCAAGCGATATGGGAGGACGAAGGGGTCGAGCCAGTAAGCTCGGACATAAGTTCTTTGACGGTTGTAGCCCTCTCTATTCTCCACGCGATTGCACCTGCGGTGTAGAGAGGTTCTTCCAGTTCAGGGTTGTACCCGCCTGACGAGAGAAGGCCATTGCATATACAAAAAGAGGTTTCATTGTTATCCTTGGCAAGACAACGGGTGTACGCTCCGCTGGAATCCTTCAGAAGGACATAGCCCTTATCGCACTTCGGCTTTCTGAGCCTCCCAAGAGATGAGACGAACATGGGCGACTGTCTTATAACTCTGAAAGGCAAGCCACATGGAGAACCTGGATGGTTGGCCACAAGAATATCTTCTTTCCTAGCGCTAATGATCGCCTGTTTGTAGTCCGACGTCGCGCTACTCTCCTCCGTAATAAGAAACCTGGTTCCCATCTGGACCCCGTCAGCCCCCATACGAAGGAATTCAATAATGTCCTCATGAGTATAGATTCCTCCTGCGACTATAACGGGGAAATTGCCATGCTTCATTGCCATATCTTTTACGGGGGGCAGGAGGTTTTCAAGCCTGTTCGATTCAAGCTCCAGCTCATCGTATTTAAAACCCAGGTGGCCGCCCGCGAGGGGTCCTTCCAGCACCACTGCATCCGGCCTGTAGGAAAATTTCTCCCATTTTTTGCATATTATCTCAAGGGCTCTCGTTGACGAGACTATGGGGATAAGGGCCGTATCCTTCGGGTGTTGGATGGAGGGGAGGTTCATCGGCAACCCGCCTCCCGAAATAATAACATCCGCTCCTTCGTCGATGGCTCCCCGTACCGTATCATTATAAGTACTTGCAAGGGCAACCATCACATTGATTCCTGCCACACCGCCACCCGCTTTTGAGCGGGCAATCTCCTCACGCACCGCCTCATAGGTGGCAATCTTTTTCCCATTCCTTTTGGAGACAATCCTGTCCACGGCTGCACTGGACACAATCCCAACGCCCCCTTCCCTTGCAACGGCTCCAGCCAGAGGATGAAGGGATATACCTACACCCATACCTCCCTGTATGATAGGCAGATTTATCCGTTTCCCCTTGATAACAAGGGACGGCAAAATGGGTTTTGAGCTAGACAGCAGAAGAACTCCTTACTATGACATTATTATAAACCATTCATCAATACGGGTGCTTGAGATCCGCTATTAGAATAGTTTTATATTTTTCCAGTATGGTATTATCCTACATCCTTGGCTTATTTGCAACAAAAACATTCCCATCCTGGAACACGCTTTACGGCAGGCAGGGCGAAAGATGTTCCAACCCGCGATTCGAAACGCACTGATCAAGGTGTAAAATTCGACAACTGGTAAGGAATCTCTTTGTTCTCCAAGGATTCTTTTTTTTCGAAACAGACCACGTTTTCCGCTATCTCCCTTAAGGCGGTCACTATTTCTTTATTCGAAGATTTTACCAGCGGCGTTGCGCCCTTCAGCAGTTGCTTTGCTCGTCCGGCAGACAGGTGGACCAGTTCGAAACGATTTTCAACCGTTTCCATACAGTCTTCAACTGTAATCCGTGCCATTACTTCCTCCTCGCTGTTTCCACGATACTTTTGAAATCTTCATAAGCTCTGTCAAGAATATCATTCACTATAGTATATTGAAATAATTGCTTTTTTGCAAGTTCTTCTTCTACCCGTTTCATCCTTATGCCGAGGTTCTTTTCTCCTCTAAGCGAAAGCCTGCGAATCAAGTCCTCCTTGGATGGGGGCTCAATAAAGACAAGGCAGGCTTCGGGGTATTTGTCCTTCACTTTGAGGGCCCCTTTCACATCAATATCAAGGATCATGTCGATACCTTTTTTCAAAATCTCACTCACTTCTTTTCTTGGCGTGCCGTAATAGTGATCGTGAACGCTCTCCCACTCGAGAAATCGGTCCTGTTCCGTCATCTCACGGAAAGTCTCGTCATCGACGAAATAATAATCTTCTCCTTCTTTTTCCTGTGGTCTTTTCTGTCTCGTGGTATACGAGATAGAAAACCTCGCGTCGCGGTCTTCCTTGAGAAACCGCTCTATAATAGATGACTTACCCACGCCAGACGGGCCTGAGACTACAAAAATCCGGCCCTTTTTTTCTGCTCCATCTACGATAGTCACAGTGAGTGGCCCCCTGTCCAGTTTTCATTCCACATTCTGCGTCTGTTCCCTCATCTTCTCTATTTCTACTTTTATCTTAATTACCCGCTCGTTTATATAGAGGTCGTTCGATTTGCTCCCCATTGTATTTGCTTCCCTCACCATTTCCTGGATGATGAAATCAAGCTTCCGTCCGATGGCATCCTCAGATTCAACAGTATCCCGGAAGTTTTCCAGATGGCCTTTCAATCTCACGATCTCTTCGGATATGTCAAGACGATCCATGTATATAGCCAGTTCCTGCAGTATCCGCGTCTCATCAATTGAAGCTGCTTTCGTCGCCTCCATAATTTTCTCCCTCAGCTTCTCTTCGTGGGATGTGACGTTGGCAGGCCATTGCGTTTCTACCTCGTCAAGAAGTGCCGATATATTCCTGAGCCTCAACATAAAATCCTTCAGTATCACCGCACCTTCTTTGGATTTCTCCTCATTCAGCTTCTCAAGAAGACCGTCCAAGGTATGGAAAAGCGTATCTTCAGGAATATTGTTGGCATCTTCATAGGTGATAATGTCTCTGAGACCAAATATGGTATCCAAGGTCAGTTTACCATTTATCCTATATTCTCTTTTGAGAGCCTCCGCCATGTCTATATACCGTTTCACTATCGTTTCGTTTATTTTAAACGGCGCGGGCTGCCCCTGGGACCGCTCCCATTTAAACAAAATATCTACTTTGCCCCGCTTCACAATCCGCTTTGCCAGTTCCCGCAATTTTTGCTCGTAAGAAAAGTCCATCCTCGACACTTTAATGCTAATCTCTAGATAGCGGCTGTTCAAAGACCTCGCTTCGCCGTAAAGCCTCCCTTCCGGACCCTCTATCTCCACCTTTGCAAATCCAGTCATACTCTTCAGCATTTCAGCATCCTCTTGTAGATGTCTCTCCATTTATTCATGATAAAGATCGTTTCCGCCTCGCGATAGTCAGGGTAGGTCCATTCAAGGGCCTTGTACGTACCGTTCTGGTACATAAGCGTCAGGTCCCCATATATACCCTTGTTAAGGTAGATCCTATGGGAATATCCTTTTGTGGTGGCAAGTATGACATGTTCGAGCGCGATATAGCCCGGATCAATATTTACCGTTCTCTTGCTGCCTGTTGAAAGCATCCGTTCTATAACGTTCGTTTTCAGTTTGATGTCTGGGAGCAGTTCCCGGTGGAGCAGAGGCTCAAAAAGAAGGAATACACGTGAAAGCCTTTCTCCTAATTCCTTATCATAATAGTTGCTGTGGACAAACGGGATGAGTCCGGTGGTTTCTTCTATTTTTCCGATAAAACTTACCAGCTCACCTTCTGCCTCACGCAATGATATGTCGCTTCCAAATATCAGGCTTGCAAAATACTTGACTGATTTCGGTACATGTGGATTTCCCATAATATGAAGTATTCCTTATTCTTTTTCTCTTTATCCCTCGGCACTTCCACCGTGTTCACCACTTTGATCCCTAAGGTTCGGCCGAACTCGCCAATCTCGCCCATAACCCGGTTAATCTTTTCCTCATCTTTTACAATGCCGCCTTTGCCTACTTCAAAACGGCCAACCTCAAATTGGGGCTTCAAAAGAGACATAATACATCCGTCGGGCTTGATCAAGGGCACAATCGCAGGGAGTATCTTTCTCAAAGAGATGAAGGAGACATCAATGGTCGCCAAGTCTACCCGCTCTCCTATGACACGTATATTCAACTCTCGTGCATTGTAATTTTCCCGAAGGAAAATCCGTGGGTCCCCTCTCAGTTTCTCGTGAAGCTGGTGTGTACCCACATCAATGGCATACACCATTGACGCCCCGCATTTCAAGAGGCAATCGACAAATCCCCCTGTAGATGAACCGACGTCAAGTGTCTTTTTTCCTGAAACGTCTATGCCGAACGCGCGAAGGGCCGCCTCAAGTTTTACCCCCCCATAGCTCACGTAAGGGATCGGATCTACTTTAATCTCAATGAGGGCATCCTCCGGAAATTTTCTGTCCGGTTTGGTCACCCTTTCTTTTCCAACATAAACCTCACCCGCCATAACAAGGACTCTTGCCTTTTCTCTTGAAGGGGCAAGGCCTTTTCTGGCGAGCAGGATGTCTATTCTCTCTTTAACCAATCGCGGACTGCCTTTTTTATCCCTTCTTTATCGAGACCGGCCCTTTTTCTGAGGGTTGCTTGGGAACCGTGAGGCAGGAATTCGTCCGGCAATCCCATGTGTTTCACAGGTATCGTGATTCCTGCGTTCGAGAGCATCTCTGAAACACCGCTCCCGAACCCTCCGATCGTCGTGCTCTCCTCCACTGTAAGTATCCGCTCGGTCCGGTCGGCTACCGCCGAAAGCATCTCCATATCTAGTGGTTTTATGAATCTTCCATTTATCACCGTACAGTTAATCCCTTCCCTTTCAAGCTCTGACGCCGCAGCGAGAGCCGGATACACAGTGGTCCCGCAGGCAATGACAGCGATATCACCGCCGCCCTCTCGGAGTATTTCCCAAGTACCAAGTGGAATTTCATAAAATTCTGATTCCAGAACCACTCCGACTGTCTCTCCCCTGGGATAACGGACGGCTGCCGGTTTCCCGTAACGATATGCGGAGAAAAGCATATGCCGGAGTTCGTTCTCATCCTTCGGACTCATGAGGATGAGGTTGGGGATGCTCCGGAAGTACGAAAGGTCAAAAGCGCCGTGATGAGTGGGTCCATCCTGACCCACGATGCCGCTCCTGTCAACAGCAAAGACAACGGGGAGGTTCTGAAAGCACACATCCATAATAATTTGATCGTATGCCCTCTGGAGAAAGGTGGAATAAATGGCGACAAACGGCCTGAGACCACCTAAGGCGACTGCGCCCGCAAAAGTAACGCCGTGTTGCTCGGCAATACCAATATCATAGAATCTGTCTGGAAAAAGCCGCGAGAACCTGTCGAGACCTACGCCGAGACCCATTGCCGCGGTTACGGCCACCACCTTTTCATCTTTTTCGGCCAGCTCGACTATTACTTCTCCAAAAACATCAGTAAACGTTTTTGCCACTTTCGGAGGCGAGTTGCCCGTAAACATCTCAAATGTGGATATGCCGTGGAATCGTGCGGGGTCATTCTCCGCATGATTGTATCCTTTACCTTTCTTTGTCACCACATGGAGAAGCACGGGACCCTTCAATTTTTTTACATTCCCAATGGTATCGATAAGGTGGTTCAGATTGTGGCCGTCGACCGGACCTACATACTGAAATCCCAAGGTTTCAAAAAGCATACCGGGCGTCATCAATCCCTTTATGGTCTCCTCCATGTGCCGTGCCGCCTTATATACCGTATCGCCGACAGGGGCCGGGAGTTTCTTAAGTCTTGTCTTGACCTCCTCCCTCAGGTTGCTCACAAACCCGCCCGTCATGATCTTGTTTAAATACGATGAGAGAGCGCCTATGTTCTTCGAAATGGACATCTCGTTGTCATTCAGCACCACCAAGACATCGCTTTTGAGATGACCAGCATGATTTAATGCTTCGAAAGACATGCCGCCCGTGAGAGACCCGTCGCCAATGACCGCTACAATTTTATGGCTTTCACTCCTATTTTTCCTAGCTTCCGCAAGCCCCACGACAATAGAGATAGAATTTGATGCGTGACCAGTATCGAATATGTCATACTCACTTTCCTTTCGTGAAGGAAAACCACTTATACCTCCGTCCTGGCGTAGCGATTCAAACTTGAATTTCCTGCCCGTGATAATCTTATGGGTATAGCATTGATGCCCCACATCCCATATGATCTTGTCCTCTGGCGTATCGAATATGTAGTGTAACGCAATGGTCAACTCCACCACGCCGAGGTTTGATGAGAGGTGACCTCCCGTCTTCGAAACTGTATCAACAATATATCGCCGTATCTCGTCAGCGAGCTCCGACATTTCGTCGATGTCCAGCTTCTTCAGGTCCCTCGGATCTTCTATTTTCTCCAAAAACATCAGGAAACCCGGCTGCCGATGAATTGCGCAAGTTCAGTGAGTACTGCCGCGTTGTCACCCAAAAATTGTACGGACCTGATTGCTTCATCCGTAAGCTGCTCAAGTTTTATCTTGGATGCAACCACTCCGTAATGCTTCACGTAGGTCTGCTTATTGGAGTCTTTTTTCAACCGTTTTCCCACGGTCTCCTCATCCCCTTCCACGTCCAGCAGATCATCCATAATCTGGAATGCAAGTCCCAAGCATTCACCATACCGGGTAAATTTCCGAAGAGCACTAGCCTTTGCTCCTCCTACTATTGCGCCCACTCTCACGGAAGCCCTGATAAGGGCGGTCGTCTTGTGGAAGTGGATATAGTCGAGGACATCCTTTGTCCCTTCTTTCCCATCGTAAAGAATATCCATAACTTGACCCGCCACCATACCCTCAGCACCAATTGCATTGGCAACCTCGAAAATAACCTGTTTGACCGTCTTGGGGCTAATCCGTTCAGCGTAATGCCCATCCGCCATGATTCTAAAAGCCTCCGTAAGAAGTCCGTCACCAGCCAGAATTGCCATGGCCTCGCCGTACACCTTGTGGCACGTAGGCTTACCACGTCTCAAATCATCGTTGTCCAAACTCGGCAGGTCATCGTGGATCAAAGAATATGTATGTATCATCTCAATGGCGCATGCGAAAGGCAGAAGATCGTCACTGTTTCTTCCCATAGCCTCACATGCCGCAATAGCCAGTATGGGCCGTATTCTCTTACCATGGGAGAATAGCATGTACCCCATGGAGTCCCTGAGCGCTGAAGGTGACGTCTTCAAGGAAGAAAATACTTCCTTCAGGCTTTCCTCCACAATGATCTGCTTTTCTCGTAAATATGCCGCCAGGCTCATCATGCCTCGTCTTCGTGGAAAGGCTGCCTTTCGACCAACCCGTCCTCTTTCTTAACCAGCACTTCAACCTTCTTCTCGATCTCATCCAACCTTTTTGAAAGGTCTTTAGTGAGGGACAACCCTTCCTTAAAGAGGCCGAGAGCTTCGTCAAGCGGAATGTTGCCATTATCAAGCGTTTTTACGATATCTTCAAGTTTCTTAAGCCCATCCTCAAATTTCATTTGCCATTATTATAAAGTTTAAAATGCTCCTTATCAAGTATTTCGTGCCCACAGACCGCATTCCACTTAAGTTTTATAGAAGACACAACGAGACAAATTATTACTTCTCATCCTTTAAAAGGCTGTCTGCTTCTGGTTCTTGGAAGGACGAGAGAGGGTATTCTACTCAAAACATCAAAACAATGTTTGCAAAAAGATGCCGCAAGGCCTCAGGGTGGGAGGTATGGGGAGGTTCTATTGACATCCGCTTTTTGAAACTGGATGATGCCGGCGTAAATGACCAACCCACCGAGACCTATCCACTGCCTCACGCCAATCCACTCCAACATCAAAGTAGCACCACAACTCCTCTATCCAGTTGAAAAAACACCTCACATTCTGTATATTTAACTCGTGACCCAGCATGGGCTCACAATCCAAGGAGACAAACTGTGAAACCTATCACTTATTACAATATAAACAATAAAGACGAACGGGTTGATTTCCGCACCGCACTTTTAAACGGCATGGGTTCCAAATATGGACTCTACATGGTAGCCCGGCATGACATCCCAATACTTGAGCCAGACCTTATCAACTCCCTGAGAACTATGTCCTACGCCGAGATCGCCTATCAAATACTTAATCCCTTTCTTGGCTCCGAGTTCAGCCCACCAGGCGAGCTTAAAAAGCTCCTCCTTGATGTATACTCCGAGGACAAAATCCTCACCACGGTGCAGCATGTAGCCGGGAGAACCCACATTATGTGGCTTACCCATGGCCCCACTTACTCTTTCAAAGATTATGCAGCCCGTTTCTTCGGCAAAGCGCTCAATTTCTTCCTCGGACAAAAGAACCTGCGAAAGGTAGTTGTCGTGGCTACCAGCGGTGACACGGGCGGAGCCGTGGCAGACGCGCTTTACGATCTAGAAAACGTGGATAATATCGTATTCTTCCCCAAAGACTCAATTAGCGAAGGGCAAAGGCGTCAGATGACCACTCTTGGGAGTAATATTTACACCTTCGAAGTGAACGGAGACTTTGATGTCTGCCAAGCAATGGCCAAAAACTTGCTCGAAGACAAGGCCTTCGCGAAAGAGGTCTTTGGCGACAGCGACAGGTTCACCTCCGCCAACTCCATTAGCCTGGGGAGGCTCCTCCCTCAAGCGGTTTATCCTTTTTTTGCCTATTCACGGATCGCAGGGGCGGGAGAGCAGGTAATAGCCAGCATCCCGTCGGGTAATTTCGGGGACATGATGGGCACTGTGATCGCAAAGCAGATGGGCCTTCCCATCTCAAAGATCATTTGCGGAGTCAATGAGAATATCGAGTTCCCCGAGTTTCTTGAATCAGGCAAATACAAGGTGAGACCCGCCGTTAAATGTCCCTCCTCCGCCATGATCGTCTCCCACCCCAGCAACCTCGCCCGATTGATAGACTTTTACGGCGGCCACATGTACGATGATATAGATCCCTCCACCAAAAAGGTATTGACACCCGGCATAATTGACATAATGCCCGACATGGCTGCTATGCAAAGAGACCTGTTCTCCGTGGGGGTCAAAAACCATGAGCATTACGACACCATGAAAGAGGTATATGGCAGATACGGGATCGTCTTGGACCCCCATGGAGCAGTGGGATGGCGAGCCCTTGATCTCTATCTCAGGGGGAATCACACGCTCCCTGCCGTGGTATACGAGACCGCCGATCCCGGCAAGTTTCCGGAGGATGTAAGAAATGCAATCGGCGTTGACCCCGAGCCTCCGGCTGGCATGAAAGAGCAGGCTTCAAAGAAGGAACGGATTTACCGCATTGAGGCAAAATCTGAGAAAACCTCTTTCGGTTTGAAGCTCTCCCACGACCAAGCCGAGGAAGCGCGAAATAAGATTGCACAGATATTTCGCAAAAAAAATTGATGAGCAAAGCGGTTTTTTTCAAACCGTCTCCTGACATGTTGTTCCGCAGGATCGGATACCTCCTTTTTCTTGTCTCGCCCCTCTTAATTGCCACTACCTGCAATTTCAGCACCCCAAGGGCCTGGACGCGGAAAAACTGTACACTATGCTCGCCTCGGGCAAGCCTGTTCTCGTAGTCGATACGAGAACCGAGCTGAATACCGCCGGGACGAACACATACCAGGGGCACAATCCTCATGCCGCAGGAAAAGGTCAGGATTGCCATCGGCCTATCCCTGAGAGGAAAAATATGGCTATCGTCTTCTATTGCCGCGGTAGCGGCTAAAAGCAGGGTATATGAATATTTTGACCCTCATAGACGGACTTTCTGAATGGCACGACAAAGGCTGCCCCGTAAATAAAATGAAGTCGCTCTTATTCCCTTGACACAAAAAGTGTAAATCCCTATACTATCTAAGTAGAAATTATTCTCATTTATAGGAAAAGTTTTGACCACCGATTTTCAGACTTCCATTAGGAAGCTTCATCTTAAGGCAACACCCAAAAGGCTCGCCATTCTTGAAATCCTCGCGAGTGAACCCGTGTACGCAAGTCCGGAGAAAGTGTGGCAGAAGATGAAGGGTCGGTTCGGTAAGATCGGACTCTCCACCGTGTACCGCAACCTTGAAGATTTGGCTGAAGGCGGTCTGATCATTAAAATCCTCCATCCTGATCGTAAGCTCTATTACTATTTTTGCCACAACGCCGAAACGAGCCACCATCATCACTTCGTCTGCATTTCATGCCGGAGGGTCCTCGACATCAGCTTTTGCGGGTTGGAAGAGATACGAAAAGAAGTAGAAGGTGGCCTGAAAGGTACGGTTGTCGCCCACTTGCTGCAGGTTTTCGGCTTCTGTGAGAAATGCGATAAATGAAGGCGAGATATCCATTAACCATTATTTCGATCTGCCTGGCCATCTTCATCTGCGTCACCTCATGCCGGGAAAGAGTTCATCCGCCGGTTGATAAAGGGAAGCTCAAGATCATTACCACACTTTTCCCGCTCTACGATTTTGCCCGGAATGTGGGCGGGGAGCAGGCGCATGTCACACTCATTTTGCCTCCAGGACTCGAGCCTCACAGTTTTGAACCAAAACCGGGAGACGTAATCAGAATAAATGATGCAGACATCTTCGTTTATACAGACAAAAAAATGGAACCGTGGGTGGAAAATATCCTGAAAAGCATAGACAACAAGAAACTCCTGGTAATAAACGCGAGCAAGGGTATTACCCTTCTTTCAGACGTAAGCCCCCTCCACGGATGCGAAAAAACCCGACAGGGAGAACCGATTGAACATCACCCGGAAGACAAACTTGATCCTCACATCTGGCTTGATCTCACGAATGTCCAGAATATGGTGGACAATATACGAGACGGCTTCATATCAAAGGATCCGTCAGGGAAAAACTTTTATATGAAAAACACCGCACAATACGGCGCCAGATTGAGCGCCCTTGACCGGGAATTCAAGACCAGTCTCTCAAACTGCCGGCACCGTCTCTTTGTCCACGGTGGCCATTTCGCCTTCAATTATCTAGCCAAACACTACAATCTTGCGTATGTGTCGGCGTATCAAGGGTCTCCCGATGCCGAGCCTTCTCCGAGAAAGATAATGGAATTGAAAAAACTGGTGAAAGATAATGAAGTCAAGTACATCTATTATGAAGAATTGATCACACCCAGGGTTGCCGAGATGTTAGCGCGGGAGACGGGAGCGGATCTCCTTTTCCTTCACGGCGCCCACAATATAAGCAAAGATGATCTGGAGAAAGGGACCACCTTTATATCCATCATGGAACAAAACCTGACGAACCTCATGAAGGGGCTCGAATGCCGCTAAGCATCGTCTCTGCGGAGCACCTCTATTTCTGCTATAATTCGACGGAGGTCCTTACGGACGCCACGTTCATGCTGGAAAAAGGGGACTATCTCGGGCTCGTTGGACCCAACGGTTCCGGCAAGACCACACTGATAAAGCTGCTCCTAGGACTCTTCAAGCCTTACGGGGGGGTCATCCGTCTTTTCGGGCAAAACCCTGCGAAATTCCGCGAATGGCACAAGATCGGATATCTTCCCCAGAGGATGACCTCTTTCAGCCCCCTTTTTCCCGCAACGGTAAGAGAAGTCGTCTCTCTGGGACTCCTTTCTAAGAAAACATTCCCCAAACAGATGTCCCGCCAGGACAGGACATCTGTTGACAGTGTTCTTGACCTCATGGACATCAGCAGTATCGGCAACGAGCTAATAGGAGAGTTATCGGGAGGCCAACAGCAAAGAGTCTTCCTGGCCAAAGCCCTTGTCGGTGAGCCAGAGCTTCTGATACTGGATGAGCCAACTACCGCCCTCGACCCGGAAACGAGAGAAAAGTTTTTCGGAACCTTGAAGGATCTCAACCAGAACAAACTGGTCACAATCATCATAATTACCCATGATACTGGCACCATAGGCGAGCATGCTTCAAAATTGCTCTATCTCGATAAGCGGGTAGTCTTCTGCGGGACCTTTGAGGCGTTCTGCATGTCGAGCGGCATGACAGCTTATTTCGGAGAGTTCTCACAGCACCTCATCTGCCACAGGCACGAGCAAACACCAAGGGCTTGCGAGAGATGAACGGTATGGAATTGCTTGACTTTTTCAGCCACGGCTTCATTCAGAGGGCGCTCATCGCCGGTTCGTTCATTGCCGTACTCTGCTCCACTTTGGGGGTTTTTCTGGTACTAAGACGCCTGCCCCTCATTGGGGATGGTCTCGCTCACGTCACCTTCGGAAGCGTGGCGGTCGGCCTTCTGCTTAGAGTATACCCCATGTATGTGGCAGCGCCCCTGGTAATGCTCAGTTCCCTGGGGATCATGAAACTCACCGAGAGAACCAAGATATACGGAGACACGGCTATTGCCATCGTATCCTCTATCGGCATCTCGGGAGGAATACTCCTTGCCAGTGCGGCCGGGGGGTTCAATATTGATCTTTTCAGCTACCTCTTCGGAAATATTCTCGCCATAGGGAGTGCGGAGGTAGTCTCATCTATCGTGCTATCAGTAATCCTCATCATGACAATCGCGGCGTTCTATCACGATATGTTATCTGTCACCTTGGACGAGGAATCGGCGAGGGCGGCCGGCATAAAGGTCGGGGCGATGAACATGATTCTCGTGCTCACCACCGCCCTCACAGTAGTGCTTGCCATGCGGGTTGTGGGAATAATGCTGATCTCCGCCTTACTGGTACTTCCCGCAGTGACCGCGCTCCAGATGGGGAAAGGGTTCAAGGCAACCATCGTAATAGCAGGAGCCGTGGGGGTATTTTCCGTGGTTTTTGGCACAGTCATCTCTTTTCTCGCCGACATTCCAACAGGAGCCACCATAGTTCTTCTCAGTTTTACCATGTTCCTCGGTGTCTTTCTTTGGAACAACGTAACATTTTCCAAATATTATAAGCGGTTAATGTTGACAATGGCGCCTACCGACATTATATTTAGTTCAAAAATTAATTCTCCAGAAGAGGGGGCTTCATATGGCAAAAAAAGTAATAGGGATTGATCTCGGGACAACAAACTCCGTCGTTGCGATAATGGAAGGTGGAGATCCGAAAGTAATTATCAATGAGGAGGGCAGCAGACTTACGCCAAGCGTTGTAGCCTTCACGAAAGACGGACAGATACTCGTCGGCCAGACTGCAAGGAGACAGGCTATCACCAACCCGGAAAACACCATATTCTCGATCAAGAGATTTATGGGTAGAAGGTATAGCGAAATACAGGAAGAAATTAAGACACTGCCTTACAGGGTCGTGGCCGACCAGGAGGGCAACGCTCGGGTCGACGTAAGGGGTAAGCAATACACACCCCAGGAGATTTCGGCCTTCATCCTTCAGAAACTGAGGAAGTCGGCTGAAGCATATCTCGGCCAGACGATAGAAGACGCTGTCGTCACCGTCCCGGCGTACTTCAACGACTCTCAGCGTCAGGCGACAAAAGATGCGGGAAGAATAGCGGCGCTGAACGTGCTCCGGATCATCAACGAACCGACCGCATCAGCTCTCGCGTATGGCTTGGACAAGAAAAAGAATGAAACGATCGCAGTGTATGACTTTGGCGGGGGCACCTTCGACATCTCCATATTGGAAGTGGGGGACAACGTGGTGGAAGTAAAATCAACCAACGGTGATACACACCTAGGCGGGGACGACATAGACCAGAAGATCATAGACTGGATAGTAGCCGAGTTCATGAAGGATCAAGGTATTGACCTGTCAAAAGACAAAATGGCTCTCCAGAGGCTTAAAGAGGCAGCGGAAAGGGCGAAAATTGAATTGTCGGCCACTGTAGAGACTGAGATAAACCTCCCATTTATTACCGCCGACCAGACCGGTCCCAAACACCTAACCCTGAGAATGAGGAGAGCAGAGCTGGAGCAATTGGCCGATGATATTATCCAGAGATCCATGGGGCCCTGCAAGAGAGCCCTTGACGATGCAAAACTGACTGCCGAGCAGATCGACGAGGTCGTGCTCGTGGGCGGGTCAACAAGAATTCCCAAGGTCCAGGATCTGGTAAAGAACTTTTTTAACAAGGAACCTCATAGAGGTGTCAACCCAGACGAGGTGGTGGCCTTAGGCGCCGCAGTCCAGGCCGGAGTCCTTGCTGGAGAGGTTAAGGATGTACTCCTCCTCGACGTGACCCCACTCTCCCTGGGTATCGAAACCTTGGGCGGCGTCATGACGAGGATTATAGAACGGAATACGACCATACCGACAAAGAAGAGTCAGATCTTTACCACTGCTGAGGATAGCCAGACCAACGTGGAAATCCATGTCCTGCAGGGTGAAAGAGAGTTTGCAAGAGACAACAGGACTCTTGGGAGGTTCCACCTCATAGGTCTTCCTCCGGCGCCAAGAGGGATCCCCCAGATAGAGGTTACATTCGACATAGACGCCAATGGAATACTCCATGTGGCAGCAAAAGACATCGCGACTGGCAAGGAACAAAACATTACCATAACAGCGTCAACAGGACTAAACGAGGAAGAGATAAAAAGGATGGTACATGACTCCGAGATACATTCGGAAGAAGACAAGAAGAGGAAATCAGACATTGAGGCCCGGAATCAGCTCGATAACTTGATATACACCACAGAAAAGACATTGAACGAAAATAAAGACAAGCTTACGGCCGATGACATCAGGTCAGTGGAGGATGCACTCACGGCAGCAAAAGAGGCTATAAAGAGCGAGGACAGTGACCGGATCAAGAGGGCCGCCGACGACCTCACGAAAGCTTCTCATAAACTCGCAGAAACGCTCTATAAGAAGAGCTCCACCACCACAGAACAGGGAACCCAGGGGACAGGGAGTGAGCCTCAGGGTGGACCAAGAAGAGATGAGGACGTGGTTGACGCTGAGTTTGAGGATGTAAAAAAATAGGGGGGTTGAATGGTAATTGGGTTTAAGAACGACAAGGCCGCGAAAGACAGGTTATTCATACCGGCAGAGGTTCCCATACTACCTCTGCGCGGGACTGTCGCATATCCTGATCTCGTGATGCCTCTTATAGTCGGCAGGGAAAAGTCCATACGTCTCGTGGACGAGGCGATGAACAAAGACAAGATGATAGGGATCATAACCCAGAAGAACCCCGACATAGAGGATCCTGGGATAGATGATCTTTATACTATCGGAACCATTGCAACGATCATGAAGATGGTAAAGATGGTAGATGGAAGCCAGAGGGTAGTGGTGCAGGGACTCTGCCGTTTCAAGCTTGTCGAGTTCGTCCAGAAAGAACCTCACCTCACCGCGAGGCTCCTGCCCATATTCGAGGAATACCAGAAAGACATTGAGGCTGATGCCATGTATATCAACCTCAAAAACCTTTACAAAAAAGCGATTGAGATGGCGCCATACCTCTCGTCAGAATTGACTCAGATCGCCACAAAGATAGAGAACCCTGGCAATCTGGCGGATCTCATTGCATCGACTATTAACATAGGCGTAACAGAAAAACAGGAAATCCTAGAAAAACTAGGTTTAAAGGAAAGACTCAAGAAGGTAACCATACTCCTAAACCGGGAAGTCGAGACCTTGGAACTCTCCAGTCGCATTCAGTCTCATGTGAAGGAAGGCATAGACAAGACCCAGAGGGAATACTATTTAAGGGAACAGCTCAAGGCCATCCAGAAAGAGCTTGGGGAAACCGATGACAGACTGCAGGAGATAAGCGAGATCGGGAAGAAGATAGAAGAAGCAAATATGTCACCTGAGGTAAAAAAGGTGGCGGAAAAAGAGCTGGACAGGCTTTCAAAAATGAGTACCATGTCTGCGGAATACACCGTGTCGAGAACATACCTCGACTGGCTGACCGAATTACCGTGGTCTTTTTCCACCGAAGACAATCTCGACATAAAGGATGCGAGCAGGATTCTCGACGAGGACCACTATGACCTTACCAAGGCAAAAAAGAGGATTCTAGAGTATCTTGCGGTCCGAAAACTGAAGGCTGATATGAAAGGCCCCATCCTTTGCTTCGCCGGACCTCCGGGTGTAGGCAAGACCTCCCTCGGCAAGTCAATCGCCAGGGCCCTCGGAAGGAAATTCATGAGGATATCTCTCGGGGGCATACGGGATGAAGCAGAGATAAGAGGGCATCGGAGGACTTACGTGGGTGCACTTCCCGGACGAATAGTCCAAGGTATCAAGAAGGCGGGCTCAAACAACCCCATCTTCATGCTCGACGAAGTGGATAAAATAGGTATGGATTTCCGGGGAGACCCGTCCAGCGCACTTCTTGAGGTTCTGGACCCAGAGCAAAATTTCTCCTTCAGTGATCATTATCTTGAAGTCCCATTCGATCTTTCGAAGGTAATGTTCATCGCCACGGCAAACATGCTTGACCCTATACCTCCGGCCCTCAGAGACCGAATGGAAGTGCTTGATCTGCCCGGTTATACCGAGGAAGAAAAACTCATGATCGCGAAGCAATTCCTCATTCCGAAGGAACGGGAGGAGCACGGCCTTAGCGAAGACCTCATTGAATTCGACGATGAGGGGGTCAAGGTGATTATCCGTTCCCACACGAAAGAATCAGGCGTCAGGAACCTGGAGAGGGAAATAGCCGCCGTGTGCCGGACTGTGGCCAAAGACGTAGCCGAAGGAGAAACAAAAAAGAAGGTAATAACCGCTGAAAACATCCACGGCTATCTCGGACCCATAAAGTACTTTTCCGATGTCGCTGAAAGGACAAAGTACTCGGGGGTCGCCACAGGGCTCGCGTGGACACCCACTGGCGGCGACATTCTCTTTATAGAGTCGACTAAGATGAGAGGTAAGGGTGTTCTCACCATTACCGGCCAGCTCGGAGACGTAATGAAGGAATCGGCTCAGGCCGCTCTCAGCTATATTCGGAGCAAGGCGACAGACTTTGGTATCGACGAGGAGATTTTCGAAAAAAACGATATCCACATCCACGTACCAGCAGGCGCAATTCCGAAAGACGGACCGTCAGCGGGCATTACCATGCTCGTCTCCCTTGTCTCGCTTCTCACTGACAGGCACGCGAGAAACGATGTGGCGATGACGGGCGAGATAACATTACGAGGCCTCGTTCTGCAGGTAGGAGGCATCAAGGAGAAGGTGCTCGCAGCCAAGCGGGCTGGCATAAACATCGTCGCGCTACCAACAATGAATGAAAAGGACCTCGAGGAAGTCCCGGAAAGCATAAAAAAGAACATGCAGTTCAAATTCATAGAAAAGATGGAAGAGGCGGTGGCATTCTGCCTCGCCGAAATAAAAAAAGATAAAGAACCGGCCGCAGCCAAGGCCACAAGAAATGAGCATCGGAAGTCTCAGAAATAAAAAGACAGGCTTTTAGTCTGCTTTTTTTGCGTCATCGATAATAAAAATTGCCTATGGGGCCAATTGTACTTGGTCTCCGAAGTTTTTGGCTAGATTCTCTGCAAGGGTCTGAGCTGAATTTTCGTCCTTGAACTCCACCATCAATTCACCGCCATCACCCACCACAAGCCTACCGTGTCTGTTTACTATCTCCGCCACATCGCTGGGATCTACCGTCCACCAACCCTTGGTCCTCCGTAGCAGTTCCTCACCTTTTAGCCGCTGAGGCGTCACGAGGTCTATAGTACGAAACCAAGCAGTCCAACCCACCTGGGCCGGGGCCTTCGCCACCGGGCTCACGGGATCATGGTAAATGCGACATCGACCAAAAAGACGGCGACGAATCATTTGAACACCTCTTTTATGAATAGGACAATCTTCTCGTGAGCGGGTAACATCTCCTCTGCCACGGGAATACGGTTCGCTGCAAGTGCGCGGGCAAAACAGTAGATATAGAGAACGGCAGCATCTTCCTCACCGATGACAATACCGCTCCTTCCCGCCATTCTGCCACCACGCTCGAAAAGGTGTAGCGCCGCCTCCCGAATCCGACGGAGCCGATAGTCATCAGACGCAACATTCAGACAGCGAAGCAGGTCGGCCTGTGCTTTTTCCATCAGGGCAAAGGAGCAGCGTAAATACCTTACCTGAGGGTCCGCGCCCCACTCGTCTCTTTCTGTCATCATTTCTCCTTGAAGTGAATTAATGGTATCAAGTCAGGAAATGTCTGTCAACTCCATATTGTCCATTGCGATCCCTGCGGGTTCCCGGTTCTGCTTCCAAGCCTTCACGTACCCGTGATAAAAGCAGCCTTCATTTGTGAAACAAATAAGCCTGGAAAACAAGAAAAATATTCGGAAAAGTACTACAAATTGAAGACGATCAGTTTATTTCTTTTTGTGCGGCAAAAAGACTCAGAAAGACGGGCTTTGCAGTGGATAACGGTGCCAATGGAGAGGATGGGCTCTCCACCTGGCCCTTCTGCCGTCACCGTAGACTTGATGTCACCGAAACTTGAAAGGCTTTCCCTCATTGTCAAGTTGAAAAAAAGACAAAGCTCAAAATCCTAACAATAATCCCCAGCGCGAGATACCCGATGGACGACCACATATAAGGCCCGCACACAGGAAGCACCATTACTACCCAAGCCCTTTGCCTTCTCCGAGTTTCTTGTGCGTGCATGTGATGGTCCTGAGGACCGGTCCCCGGACACCACCGATCTACCACACTCAATGTAGCCAACCTCGACATAGATCTTCCGCTGCGGCTGACGACGACCCGTTCCGTATACAAACTTACGATTTTGTCTGTATTCTTCAGCGCATAAAGACCACCGGATATCGGCCTTTAGATAAGTTTCGATGAAAATAAGCCTTCTATTTTTCAATATGCGTTGAATACACTTTTTGGGCAATTGAGTTCTGACGAAACCCTATGTCCGCGATAATAAAAGGCAATATGAAAGGGGAATTATCTTTAACTAATTTTTCCAGATTCATCGCCATCTTCTCGATCATTTGGAATATCTGTCTAATGATTTTATTAACGTCCGGAGAGAGTGTGGCTGAGTAGGGAGCATGCTGCCGACGCCCAATTAAGTGTTTAAAAAAACTTGACTATTTCGCTTCGCTGTCTTTCATCATCTCCTGGACCTTCTGTTTCACCGAATTGAGATTGAGCTGGTAGGGATGTCTAGATTGCCCGGTGGTGTAGTACCTTGACAGCTATGACAAATATGCGGACTTGGTCCAGAATATCGCAAGTTCTTGTCAAATTCGTTCCTACCATCAGGGCTTCAATTTCTTTATGAAGACCGGAAACATTCTATTTTCTTTACAATGGAGCTCCAGATGGATAAAATATTTCTAATGAATCAGCGCATGCGTTTTGTGACAGTAGTTTCGTCGTTCATTCTCACAGTGAGTCTCGTGTTTTGTTTATCCGCCCAAGAAAAAAATCTACCTCTCCCGAATGCTGATCAGCCGCCTTCTATGGGGACAGGCAATATAAAGGTCCGTCTCTACGCAGACTATTACTGCTCCCCCTGCAGGGCTTTTGAACCCAAAGCCGAGCCTGTCATTGCCGACTTAGTGAAGCGGAACATTGTGACCATCACATTCATCGACACCCCGTTTCACAAATATTCTTCTCTTTATACAAGGTATTTTCTGTATATCTTTCACGAAAAAAAGGATCCTGCCTACCTGTTCAGAGCGAGGAATGTGCTCTTTGAGGCATCTAAAGAAAACGTTAAAAAAAGTATTTACAGTATCACCGATCCGAAAAAACTGGAAGAACACCTCGGGAAGAATGACATACATTTCAAGCCCTACGATGTGACACCCGTTTTCACCGCCCTTGAAGGATACCTTGAGGAGGACAAGATCATGGAAACTCCCTCCTGTGTGATAATAAACGGGGACAAAAAAGAATTTTACAAGGGCGGGGCTAATATCTTGAAGGCCCTCAGCAGTCTCAAATAAGTACCTTAAGTTTTCTCCGGCGCCACGCGCGTGATCGGCCGGTAAGAACCTCTATGTAATGGAATTCAAAGAGATTCTTCTCATTCATCTCGGGGGGCTTGGCGATTTTTGCCTTTCCGAGTCAACGTTCCTTTCCATTACCCGACATTTCCGGGAGTCAGTGGTGGGTCTCGGGACCAGGAGATTCTTCAATCTCTTCAAAAATTACTTCGATCGGATCCACAACATCGAATCAGCCCGTTGGCTATATCTCTTTTCAAACAGGCCAACGGACATCCTCTGGGAAAAGATCATTTTCATCGGCAAAGACCGTGCAGGCACTCTCAGAGAGCGATGGCAGCGCTTCTCTAGGACCGACCTCCTCTTCATCGACATGTATCCCGAGGGTGCCTTTGGCGATCTGGAAGACTGCCTTTGGATGTCTAATTCCAGCTTCCCTCAGAAAGATGATAAAGCTGTGGTTATTCAGCAGTTTGCTGCGGAGCATCAATGGATTGAAGATTACCAATTAGCTCAACTTACTTATTCCGGCATCACAGCTTTGAGAAGGGAAATATTGCCCAAGCCTTCTTCCAGAGTCGTTCTTTACCCCGAAAAAAGGTTAAAGAAAGGGAAATGGCATTATCATAATTTCACCAAGCTTCATCAATCCCTGAAATCTAGAGGCTTAGAGACATACATAATCCAGCCTTTCGACCTCGACCTAGGAATTGTCGAAAGCACAACCATAGAAGAATTGACGGATATGAAGGCTTTCCTGGAACAGGGCGGCGTTTTTATATCGAATGATTCGGGGATGGCCCATCTTGCGGGGATGTGCGGCCTCTTTACTATCACCATATTCACCGATTTCGATCCCCTAGTGTGGCATCCTAGGGGAGTCCATCAAATCCTTAAATGGGGTAAAGACCGGATTGATGTGGAAACGATTGAGAAAATTATTCTAGATCACTTGGCCATGTCATAAACTCAGATTGCGGCGGCGCATTCTGTAATGATTAATGAAATATTTTGTAATAGGCTATGATTATTTCTTTGCAGTTCGCCGCGCAGACGATATTCTTCGCCTCTTCCAGCGAGAAAAATCGGGCGCATTACCCTTCTCTCACTGTTAAGGCATCAACTAACCCCTTTTAACATAAAGCAAGGCATCAACGGTCAATGCCAGTAAAACAAATGTAGCAAACATAACATCTAACTTATCATACCGTGTGAACACTCGCCGGAAGCGTTTAATTCTACGGAATAGACGCTCCACCTGATTGCGCTTCTTGTAGAGTTCTTCATTATATCTCCAAGGTTTTATTCGATTGCTTGTTTGGTGGCACTAAAGGTGAAAAACCAAGTAATACTGCCAAGGAACGTGTTTCATCGCCTTCATATGCACGATCCATCAAAAGAAAAGTTTCTTCTGAAACTGCACCATCCGGTGCATCTCCCGCTTCACCGGATGAAAGTGAAAATACTACGGCGTTCCTATCAGATGCGACAACCATATAAATTTTTGTGTTCCAGCCCCCGCGTGTTTTTCCAATAGGCTGGGGTCCAGTTTTTTTAAAGCACCCATTAATCTCAATAATCCACCGTTCCTGAAGTAATCGAACAAGCTTTCTGCAGAATATTGTTCTTTGCCCATCGAGCAAGCCTAGTATAGATTGTATGCTTCCGTATTCTTTTGGCAGCCCCCTCCTATTTACACCCATTATTGAGAACATAAATACAGGCATTCAATACTTGCAGGTTGCTTATATCTGCAGGTCTCCTGTGCTTTGGAAAACAGCTTGTAAACAGTTTGATATCAGTGCATATTGAGCTTCGTTAATTTCCATATAGATAGTATGGTATATTTCATCTTTATGGTAGCGGGCCTTAAAAAGACCAGGGACTATCTTTCTGTACATGAAAATATCATAGCCGTCATAGGGAAAGTTACCGAAGTACTCATGTTCATGAAGTTTGTACATCAGTTCTTCCCTGATCTCCCTCATGATCGCTTCAGAGGGTTCTCGCCTTCTTCAATCTGCCCTCCGAAGGTCCCCCAGCAATCCGGCGACGGAATTTGAGGTGTGTTGTCTCTAAGTTGGAGCAGTACTTTCCCTTCCTTATTCTCTATAAAGAGTCTGCATTGAGGCCTGCTCTTGCTCATAACGCCCCATTGTAGGCCATCAAGTGGGGAGGAAAAAATGCAAAACATGGAACAAACAGCATAAAGGAAAAACGAAAAAAGCCTGGATTCCATGTCAAACACGGAATGACAGCAAAAAAGCGAAGATCAGTTAAAGTTCCGTAATATTTTTCGTGGGAGGGTGGAGAGATATTTCCCGGCATCCTTATTTAAGAACGTGATAACGCAGGATGCTGTGGTCACTCGCGTGAAGCCAAACCAAACAACATAAATTCCAAAAACCACAAAACCCTCAACAGAAACAGTCGAAGACTCTGTGTGCAATGTAAACTACAATATATAATAAGAAAGCTAATCATGAGTAAGTTCTTTCTTGTCATATCAGCGATCATCGCCTTTATGCGCACCGGTCTCGCACCAGTCGAGACCGGAACTTCAAACGCTTCATCCCAGATGAGACTCATCATAGTGATATCAAAAACCTTCCTATGACCATGAAAAACTCTACGGGTAAGCATATAGATAAAATTCAGGCGAGTCTCAGGGGTAGCGTCGTACTGGAATAGGCGTAAGTTATGCCCCAGAAAACAGAGAACAAGGAATAGTAAAACAGGAAGCATGGCGTACAGTAAAGATTTACGAAAGAAAGTATGAGCATTGGGTTGAAGGACATACGCACCTAACGCAAAACCAGGGAAGCCTTTCATATGAGTCTGGCAGCATTAAACAGATGTAACCAGCTATATACAAAGACAGGGGAAAGCGGAGGATAAAGAAGCCCTTTCGCAGCGGATCCTGAATAAACTGAAAGACTATGTAAGTAAACACCCGGTATACACCTTGTTTATAAAGAGATCGGCGAAGCTTGGACACCGCTGTGTTGAAATCACCCACAAAAAAAGACGAAACGATCCAAAAGTAAAACTTTAAACAAGTAACGGAATACTTGAGAAAAATCACTTAAACTCCCAAGGGATGTCTCGACTATGTTGATGAAACGGGCATTGATATTTACTTGCATCTGGAATACGGCTGGTCGTTGCGAGGCAAACCGCAATTCAAGTGAAAGAAAGCATAAACACGAGACAATGGCCTGGTTTGAATTTCATCTGTTACCACCGACTGCACACGGACATTCATGTATACCACGGCGCTGTCGCCCTCAGTTCTTGCGGCATCCATTGCCTCCATACGACTCATAAAGGATAATCCGTGTCATACGGTTATTGTCGTCATCGCAAAAACAGTCTGTATACTCTTGGATAGCACAGATATGAACTTAATTTTTCTACCGCCATACTCCCAACTCAACCTTATCGAACACTTTATTGAGTTGGCTCAAGCAGCAGTTTAAGGAAATCATTGCCTCATCCTTCCCTAGACAATGTTCTCTGCGCTGGGTTAAAAGGTGGTTTAAATAAGATCTGAAAAGAAGGAGAGGAAATTCTCCAAGATTCTCTTCCTTATACCTGTCAGGGAAGGAGGTCCTTGCGTGGGGGTATAATTGACTTGCTATCGTTGGTGATGGAATATGGATGCTACTACCGAGTTCTATTATTTCTATTCACAAGAGCCAGATGGGATTGATGGCTGAATTGACCTCACCCTTTAGCTAGTGCCAACAGCATTTAGAGTTTTCCGCCTGATTCCAAGAATTCCTATAGGTGACATGCCTCCCAAAGAGCTATGAGACAACAGTATTATAGTCTATTCTCCATTTTTCGATAATCTGTCTGGCGTGATTCAGATTCAAAACCCAATTTGCGTTCAAGCATTCATCGCGCATTCTTCCGTTAGCTTGCCAGGGAAGTTTCACGCCTTTGCGATAAACCCACCCTTGCCGATAAATTCAGGACCATTATCTAACGTAATTATTTCAGGCAAATACTCCCTAGTGATGTATCGACTTCCACTGCAAAGCACTCTTTGGAATAGTCATCCACTATGTTCAAAATTCGGAAGCGTTTTCCGTTTACAATGCTATCTGATACAAAGTCCTACTCCACTTCTGATTTGGCTGCAAAGCAGGTATGATACCGGCAGCGCCTTTGCGCCGGTGTTTCCTGCACAACGCTAAACCTTCGTAGATGCGTTCCGTATGCTTATAGTTGATAACCAACCCTTCCTCTCTTGAGCAGAATATGCATTCTTGGGCTACCAAACTTTTCCGCTGTATTGCCTAGCTCTCTCATCCTCAGACGCAATTCAGAATCATCTTGATATAGGAACCTTCTCACGCTCAGCCCGAGGTTCACAGTAAGATATTTTGCTGCTTCCTTTTTTATCTCGGGCCTTAGAAGTTTTTTGACAATAGCTCTTTTAAAGCTAGGTTATTGAGCGCTTGGCCTGCTACACAAGCTGCTTTAACCGACGGTTTCTCTTCCTCAAGGGATTTTAATCGCTAACGTTCATTCCGGTATACTTGGTTTTCCAGTTGTAGTAGCCTATCCTCACTTATGCCATGTTTACGGCATAGCTCCCCAATTTTCGCTCCAGTTTCACCTTCCCTTAAGAATTTGGATAATTTGTTCCTCAGTGTACCTTTTGGCTTTCATTTGAGCCCTCCACAAAACATGCATAGTCACATACAAATGATAATTCACCGAAACCAATTTTCTACCTGTTAGCCCCCTTGAGCAATGGTGCATGTTAATACTTCACTTAAGAAGGGAACAACTATGGGACATGTACTTCCATGCTCGCGCCAAGACAACTCCGGCAGTACGTAGAGAAATACAAAATAGTCAAGAAAGCCTGATAAGGCTTATAGCACGTTATGGTGTGAACCCAAAAACTATTGAGAAATGGCGAAAAAGAGACTTTGTCTGATGCGCCTATGGGTCCTAAAGTCATCCGTAAGCCAGGTTAAAAAATCCTCTATTGTGACATTCATGGTCTTCACGAACTGCCTGTATTCGCTGTATGCATACGCGGAATTGCATGATGAATCGACAAGAGTTTTCTCAAGCATCTTATCGGAGCAGTGCCATATACGATTCATACGATCTTGGACGGATAACGGCATCCAGTTTACCAACCGTAAACGTAATATTATGGCGTTTATGACGCCATTTGACCGTGTCTGCCATCGCAACGGGATTGAACATCGACTGACCAAAGTAAAACATCCCTGGACTAACAGCCAAGTAGAGCGGATGAACCGGACTATCAAGGAAGCGACTGTTGGGCGTTACCATTATGGCAGCCATAAAGAACACCTCCATGTATTTCTCATGGCGTACAATCTGGCCGTTTGAAAAGCTTATAAGGAAAATCTCCTTATGATTTCATCAGAGATATATGGACGCTTGAGCCTGAAAGATTTAAA
>JAISPL010000013.1 GCA_031274925.1 Syntrophobacterales bacterium
CATCATTCTCAAGAGCTTTGGTTTTCGGAAGATTATGGTTGACGGGCAGGTAGTACAACCTGGAACCGTTGACTTGAGGGGGCCGACAACCGTAATGAGCGCAATCGCCCAGGCGCGCGGGGCGAAGGAGACCGCAAGGTTGAGCAACATCATAGTGATTCGAAAAGATTTCAACGGGAAGCCTGCAGGTACGAACGTAGATCTGCAAAAAGTGATTGACGGGACAGATTTTAGCCAAGATATCACTCTCATGCCTTATGACATAGTCTATGTGCCCAAATCCAATATCGCCAGAGTTAATATGTTCGTAGATCAGTATATCAACCGGGCTATCCCGTTCGGCGCAGCCATACCTTTCTTTATCTACTATTCCGCAAACCAGAATCGTTGATGGTTGAGATAAATATATAATGGCCGTGTTTGTGTATAAACTATGGAGGATACATCTGTGACAGATCAGAGTGATCAGCACCAGACCTTGCCTTTTGGCGGCCTTCGCGATTTTCTCACAATCGTGTTCAAGCATAAAGCTAAGATAATCGGTATATTTTCTATTTGTTTTGTAATAGCCACTGCAATTGCTATTCAGCTTCCCCGGACATATGAGGCTAAGAGCATTCTCTTGGTGAAGCTTGGGAGAGAATTCAGCAGACCGGAAGTAGGGGCTTCAGGTCAGGGCCTAGCGATTTCGCCGGAAACGATCATGGAAAGCGAAATACAAATACTTACCGGGAAGGAACTTATTAGCAAAGTGATCGACTCGGTGGGACTGGCTAATATATACCCTGATTTAAATAAGATGCCAAAAAATGGGATGCAGCAGGCTCAGGCAATCAGGATGTTTGAAGGGAGTCTTGCTGTGACTAATCCCTCAAAATCAACTTTACTTCACGTGGCTTTCACACACCAAAACCCCTATATTGCTGCTAAAGTTGTGAACACTCTTGTGGACAATTTTAAGGATAAGCATTTGGAGGTTTTTAAGGGTGACACCACCTCATTCCTTAAGAGCCAACGGGATATTTTTCAGGAGAAACTTAGAGAAAGTGAAGACAACCTTAAAAGATTCAAGGAAAAAAATCGAATATTCTCTTTCGACGAGCAGAAAAGCAGCTTAATTGAACAGATAGGCGCTCTGGACGGAAGCTTGAAAATGGCACAAAGTCAAATAAATGAGTTGGAGCAAAAGGCAGCTTTTATCCGGAGTTCCCGGTGGAATACTGACACCCATCAAGAGATGAGAACCCATCTCTTAACACTCCAGCAGAAGGAAAGGGAACTCCTCGAAAAATACACAGAAGACAGCAAGACGGTACAGATCGTGCGCGGTGAGATTCAGGCGACTAAAGACGGCATCAAGAAAAATCTTGAGGAGTTAAGACAGTTGGAGCTTACCAAGATAGAGGGCGAACTTGGCATAATCAAAGTAAGAGCCAATAGCTTGAAAGGGCAACTGGGGCAGGCCCATGGAGAACTCCGTGTTTTGGATTCACTGGGGCGGGAGTTGCAGGCATTGAAACGTGACGTGTCTCAACATGAGCAAAATTATCAGACCTATGTTAAGAAACTCGAAGAGTCTCTTATTATGGATGATATGGACCGCCAAAAAATAATTGCCATAAGCGTCCTTGAAAAGGCAATGCCTCCAGTGTCCCCGAAGACACGGAAACTTAAGAGTGGACAAATGGTGGCGGTCGGGTCTTTCGGCGGCTTGGCTGGCGGCGTGGCTCTTGCCATACTCCTTGAGGCTTCCGTGATGACCACACCTCGTAATGCCGAGCGACGACTCGGTTTACCTGTGATGGTGGCGATAACGAAGAAGTAGCTGACCTGTGATTTTGATTGTAAGCGTCAAATAATTTACGGTTTACGATGTATTTTTCCTTTTACAACCTTAAAAAACAGCCTTTCCATATTACGCCTGATCCTGAGTTTCTCTACCTAAGTCCCAGTCATAAAGAGGCGATGGCGGGTATAATATACGGGATAGAAGAGAAGAAGGGCTTTGTCGCTGTCACCGGGGCTGTAGGGGTAGGTAAGACGACTATACTGAGATACTACTTAGAGAAGGCCAACAAAAATCATCTCAAGATAATCTATATTTTCAACGCACGGCTTACTTTTGAGGGTCTGGTTAGAACTATTTATGAAGAGTTGGGCATCCAGACTGAAGGCAATGATGTGCTGGAAATGGTCAATCGGCTGTATGGGATTCTAATTGAAGAATACAAACAAGGTAACACCGTGGTCATAGTGATTGATGAGGCGCAAAATATGCCCGTTGATACATTAGAGGATCTGCGCATGTTATCGAACCTGGAAACATCCAAGGATAAATTGATCCAGATTGTGCTGGTCGGGCAGCCTGAATTCGAACATGAGCTTGCCCTCGACAGATTGAGGCAACTAAGGCAGAGGCTGGCCATTAGAACGACAATCCTGCCTCTCACAAAACAAGAAAGCCTTGACTATATCAGATTTAGACTGATTAAAGCAGGCTCCAACGGCGGACCCGTTTTTACCAATGCAGCCCTGAAGATAATCGTCAAGAAGGCAAAGGGTATTCCAAGGGTGATCAATATTTTATGTGATAATGCCCTTATTACTGGATTCGGCTATCAGCGAAAGCCTGTAACGGCGAAGATTGTAAGAGAGGTTGCCGACGGCCTTGCTGGTTCCAAGCCTACCTCGTTTTTGTGGTGGTGGATTCTTTGCGTGGTGATTCTAGCATCAACCCTGCTCGGAATTATATGGTTACTGCCCGAGGAAAAATCAGTTCAAGGCAAAACAATAATGTCGCTCCATGAAAGAAAGAAGCTAGAGATTGAAGTTAAGGAAGCGAAGCAGGTTGTTGCTCCGGCCGATGAACATGAAGGGGCCTCAATAGCAGAAGCGAAGGAGGTTGCCTCGTCCTCTCCGTCCAGAGATGGATCTACCATAAAAAAGATTATCGTCCAGGGAGACACACTGACAAAACTTTCTTTGAAAATGTATGGCTACGTGGATGACGACCTTGTGCGATGGGTACAGAAGAATAATCAGCATATTTCCGATCCTGATATTATCCCTGTAGGGATCACGGTGACTTTTCCTAAACTGTCTATCAAGAAGGCAGCAGAACAGTAAAGCAGGGTTGTGCCGAAACGCTGCGGGTGGTCCGGAAGCTGAATTTATGGTAAAAAGGACATTGTTTTCAAAAAGCACGTGGACAAAGATCCAAGGATGAGTTATTGTCCGGAGAGCAGAGATGAATAAACTCTCAAATCCGGTAATTGACTTTAGGAGGCTTGATGAGTAAGATTTATGACGCTCTCGAAAACGCCAGGAAGGAAGGTGCAAAGATTGCAGAGTCTGTATCCTCCCCCACAGTCGCCCTGCCTGTGTATTCTGAGCAGAGTCCAGTCGATATTGATATGGAACAGGAAATGGTGACACTGTATCAGATGATTACCGTTTCGCTCCCCGATATCGACCATCCTTCAATTCTCTTCATTGGGTCTTGCTCCAATGAAGGTGCCTCAACCGTGGCTCAAGAGTTGGCAAAAATGGTTTCATTGCGATTGGGGAAGACCGTGCTTCTCATAGATTTCGACAGGAGCCATCCGGCGCACCATATTTACGCAAATATACAGCCCGAAAAACATCTTGAGACCGCTGAAACCGGCGATCTGATCAAGAATACGCTCTGCAGGGTAGAAGATAGCAGTCTTTACGTGATGCCCCTTTTTCTTAAGACTATGGCAACGACCAGGACCATTGATTCAGCCAGAGGGTACGGGTTTTGGGAACCGTTGAAAGAGAGGTTTGACTTGATCATTGTCGATTCTCCTCCGGGCACAATGTTTCCTGATGGCGCCGGGCTTGCTTCTCAAGTAGACGGGGTTATCCTTGTTGTTGAGGCAGAGAAAACACGTTGGCAAATTGTTCTAAGTGTGAAGGAAAAAATTATCAAGAGTGGCGGCAACCTTCTTGGCGTTGTATTTAACAAGAGGCGGTTACATATACCTCAGTGGTTATATAATAGACTGTAACCTGTATTAAGAACAATTTAATTCCTTAAATAAAAAGTTTACGGTACCGCCACACTATAGAAAAGGAGATTGCTTGCGTATATATAGACGGGAACATTATCCATTCACTTGATTAAGGACAGACTCTTTCCCGCCGCATGTCGCAGGTAAAATGGTATAAGTGCGCTATGACTCCTTATAATTTACAACAAAAGAGGAACAGCCAAAGAGTACAAAATCGTTATCGCTCAGGGGCCAGCGATTATTTTTCCGATCCTTACAACGGTTTATATCTTGAGGAATATTTTAGTGAGATGTTACGCCTTGAATCAAAGAGGACCGAGCGAACGAGAACCCCTTTTCTGCTGCTCTTCCTTGATCTCCAACATTTTCATGTAGGAGCTGAAAGAAAAGAGGTTGCGAAGAAGGTAAGCGATGTCCTATTCTCTTTGACGAGAGAGATTGACATAAAGGGTTGGTATAAATATGACCGTGTAATTGGAGCCATCTTTGTTGAATTAGGCAGTATCGATAATGTTTTACTGCAAACACAGACAGAGATAGCGGAAAAACTTTACAGAGGTTTAAGTGAGTGCATTGACCACAGTCGACTAGATAAGATATCAATGTCATGGCATGTCTTTCCTGACACGTTCAACGGTCTGAGTGCGGACATCCTGCTTGATTCCAATGGACCGGCAAGTCTTTTGGTGGACAGACGGGGAAAACGGTTCCCATTGCTCCTGAAGAGAATGGTAGACGTAATTATTAGCTTTCTCGTAATAATACTATTGTCGCCCACATTTCTCGGACTTGCTATACTGGTCAAACTTTCCTCCAAAGGTCCCGTATTTTTCAGACAGCAGCGAATTGGTTTGTTGGGAAAGAAGTTTGTATTCTATAAATTTAGATCAATGCAGGAAGATAACGACCCGGCTGTCCATAAGGAATATGTTAAGAATCTGATAGCCGCAGGGAAAGACGGTAGTAGTCTTGAGGAACATAAAAGTAATGTCTTTAAAATCAAAAATGATCCGCGTGTAACGCGTTTCGGCAGATTCCTCAGAAAGACAAGTCTTGATGAACTTCCTCAATTCTTTAATGTATTGAAAGGTGATATGTCCGTCGTAGGACCAAGGCCACCCATTCCATACGAGTGTGAAAGCTACGATATCTGGCATCGAAAGAGAGTGCTTTTGATGAAACCTGGAATTACAGGGTTGTGGCAGGTGAAGGGCCGAAGTTCGACGACATTCGATGAGATGGTGCGCATGGATATCAAATATGTCAGAGAATGGTCTCTATGGTTAGATTTCAAAATTATGATTCAAACCCCCTTCGCTGTTTTGTTGTGTAAAGGAGCCTATTAACCGCCGTAATACTTTTTTATAGGCTTAAAATTCGTCTGATTTACTGGGGATATTAAAGCTGTTGTCCTCCATTTACAATTAGGAAGTTAAATTTTGTTTCAAGGAGGTACTAATGATTAAAATTGGTGTTATTGGATATGGGTACTGGGGGCCAAATATAGTAAGAAATTTCAACGGTATTGATGGGACCCGGGTTGTTTCGGTATGCGATAAGAACCCTGATGCGCTCACGAAAGTGAACAAGACATATCCGACCATTAAGACTATCTCTGACCCCGATGAAATGTTGACATCTCCGGAAATTGACGCTGTGGCCGTCATTACACCAGTGTTTATGCACTTTGATTTTGCGAAAAAAGCACTTCAAAACGGCAAACATGTTTTTGTGGAAAAACCTTTTACCTCGACGGCGGCACAAGCCAGGGAGCTTATTGACATAGCGGAGAAAAGAAATCTCAAAATCATGGTGGATCACACATTTCTTTTTACCGGGGCGGTAAAAAAAATCAAACAGTTTATTGATGAGCAGGCATTGGGCAATGTGCATTATTTTGATTCTATGAGGGTAAATCTGGGCCTATTTCAGCATGATGTCAACGTAGTATGGGACTTGGCTCCTCATGATTTCTCTGTCATGGATTATCTGATGGAAGAGAAACCTGTAGCTCTTGCTGCCACGGGCCAGACTCATTATGGTGAATTTGAAGACGTTGCGTATGTGACAGTCTATTTTGAAAATAACCTAATTGCCCATTTCAATGTAAATTGGCTGTCACCAGTTAAGATAAGAATGACTCTTATTGGCGGAGATAAAAAAATGCTTGTTTGGAATGATTTGGAAAATGACGAAAAGATAAAGATATACGATAAAGGGGTAGACGTAAAGATGCGCGAAAGCGTGTATGATTTGTTGGTAAGTTACCGTTCCGGTGATGTATGGGCCCCTAAGGTACCTCAAACCGAAGCGTTAAAACTTGAAGCGGAATATTTTGTGGACTGTATTGAAAATAACAAAACCCCGATAAACGATGGCTTGGCAGGTCTAAGAGTGGTCAACATGCTTGAAGCTGCCAATATGTCGATTAAAGAAAAAGGAAAGTTGATCAACCTTTGAATTCCTTAAATCTGTACATTTGCCGTGGTCATAGTGAAACTCCACATGGCAAGCATGGTCGTCTAAGATGTTAGTCATTTTTGTTAACCGATGAACAAAAGGAGTGAGAATGTATGGCAGAATTTTGTTGTATAGCCGATGATGTCAGGCTCGGAGAAAACGTGAAATTGTCAAAATTCATAAATCTCTATGGTTGTTCCGTAGGCGATAATACTAAAATAGGCGCGTTTGTCGAAATTCAAAAGAACGCCACCATAGGACTGAACTGCAAGATATCGAGTCACACATTTATTTGTGAAGGTGTTACCATAGAAGCTGATGTCTTTATAGGTCACGGCGTCACCTTTATCAACGACACGTATCCCAGAGCCACCGTTGTCGGCGGAGGGTTGCAGACAGAGGCCGACTGGGTAGTGGAACCGACCATGGTCAAAAAAGGGGCATCTATCGGCTCAGGGTCTACGATCCTAAGTCATGTAACTATAGGAGAAAACGCAATAGTAGGCGCTGGTAGCGTAGTGACAAAAGATGTTCCCCCTAACACGATAGTTGCCGGAAACCCGGCGTGCGTATTTCGCTCCGTCGAAGACGCAACGTCCACTGCGGCAGTCTTGTAATCAGTCGTCCACATCTAATACTATATATAGGAGGAGTACTATGAACGTCCCTTTTCTTGATCTTAAAGCTCAGTACCTGTCCATTCAGGATGATATTAAATCAGCGATGCAGGAAGTCTTGGAAAAGACGGCATTTGCCGGTGGGCCATTTGTTAGTCAGTTTGAAAAAGATTTTGCAGAATTTTGTGGTTGCAGGGAGGCTGTCGGCGTGGGCAGCGGTACCGATGCTCTCTGGGTCGCGTTGCTTGGACTTGGTATAGGACCTGGAGATGAGGTAATAACGGTTCCTGATACCTTTATCGCTACGGCAGAAGCAATAAGTTATTGCGGAGCCAAGCCCGTCTTCGTGGATGTTGAAGAACAGTCTTACAACATGGATCCTTCGCTGCTCGAGGCAGCCATAACAACTAAAACAAAAGCCATAATTCCCGTCCACATCTTCGGACAAACAGCGGATATGGATCCGATTCTTGAGATCGCAAAGAAATATAATCTCTTCGTAGTGGAGGACGCATGTCAGGCCCACGGTTCCTTGTATAAAGGCAAACCTGCGGGATCAATGGGAAATGCAGGTTGTTTCAGCTTCTATCCCGGCAAAAATCTTGGGGCATACGGAGAGGCTGGTGCGGTAGTTACAAACAACCCCGAATTGGCGGATAAAATGAAGATGTTTCGTGATCATGGACAGGCAAAGAAGTATTATCATGGGATGATTGGCTGGAATGCCAGGATGGATGGATTCCAAGGAGCAATCCTTGGGGTGAAACTCAAACATCTCTCTCCATGGAATGATTCCCGCAGAAGGAATGCTGCGAAATACAGCGAACTTCTGAGTGGGCTTGGAGATATAGTAGTACCTAAAGAGATGTCATATGCCAGACATGTATATCATATATATGCCATCAGAGTGAAAAACCGCGATGCATTTATGAATAGTCTTGTCGAAAAAGGCGTCAACTGCGGAATTCATTACCCGGTTCCAGTACATCTTCAGGAAGCATACAGTTCGCTTGGACTTAAAAAGGGAAGTTTTCCAGTTGCTGAAAAGTGTGCTGACGAGTTTGTTTCCCTGCCCATGTTTGCAGAACTGACCGACGAACAGATCGAATATGTTGCTGACACGGTAAAGAGCATCCTGTAATCTGAAACCTAGCAGGAAATTCTGAGAGAGATGCCTCGAGTTAATTTTCTTAAGCGCCTCCTCGGAGCGTTTCCCCACCAGTATTGCTGCCTCTTTTTTTATAAATTTAAACACTTTATTCCCCTGGGGTTGCAGATTAGGGCGAGACGCAGGATTGTCATGGCGAAGCGCTCTTTTTATGAGGATATTTGGCCAATTGACAGAAGATCGGCTATGGCGCCGAAAGGTTGGCGGGGATGGCCCGGAGGAAAGAAATTTGCCCTAGTGCTTACTCACGATGTGGAGTGTCATGAAGGCGTCAAAAAAACAGTTGAACTGGCGCACATTGACATGAAGTTTGGTTTCAGATCATGTTTTAATTTTGTGCCCGGGAGCTATGAACCTACGGAAAATCTACGACGCAGCCTCGTGGCTGATGGATTTGAGATCGGAGTTCACGGTTTCAATCATAAAGGAAATCTATATGTGTCCAGACGACAGTTTGTGGTAGCGCGTGGTAAATTGACGTTTATTTGAAGGAATGGCATGTCGTCGGTTTTCGGACCCCGAGTATATATCACAATTTGGACTGGATTGGTGAGCTTAATATCGAATACGAAGTTCGGCTTTCGACACCGATCCGTATGAACCTCAACCTGACGGTATGGCTACGATTTTTCCTTTCTGGGTAGATAGCGGCACAAAGTCGGGCGGGTATGTCGAGTTGCCCTATACTCTTCCACAGTTTTTATATTAATGATAGAGGAAATATCGACATCTGGACCCGGAAATTAGACTGGATAGCCGAATCGGTGGTATGGCGCTATTGATAACTCATCCCGACTATATGAATTTCATGAAGACCAGATGCGGACTTGGGGAATATACTTCGGAATTTTACGAGAAATTGCTTTGTTACATAAAAGAGAAGTGGGAGGGCCAATATTGACCCTCTCTGCCCAGGGAATTGGCCGGTTTTTGGAAAGAGAATATGACAAACACTAGGGTCGACCTGAACTTGAACTTAACACGGCCACGCTCGAAATAGATAAGAGTAGGGTCGCGAATACATCTTTCGGAATGATCCGACGCACATCATCTTGAGCAAATGAAGAGGTGATCAGGTGCGGTCCAATTTTTTCACGAGAACATTGTGGTATGGTGTAGGCGGAGTACTGGTTGCTTTTATCATATGTCTTTTGACCAGTCGGTGGCATGGTAGCGAACACCACGTATGTGGCCTCTTATAACACCAATACTGGGCATTTCTCCAGAATATTTTAGTAACTCATGGTTCGCAAACCCGCCACTTAGGGTGCTTGCTGATGGCGAGGATGGGCCGAACGGAGTGTACAAGTACCGGAGTTTCCTGAAGATACTTACTTTTACCAATTACTGGGTGGATGTGGTATTGGAATACTAAAGCCGTTTTGACCAGCAATATAATGGAGGATCGTTTGGAAAAAAGAGGACAGAGGAGATGATGGAGGCGCACTGTTGCGCGCCCGTGGATGGACGAAACTGAGGTCACCAAAGTTCTATTTGTGGTTCTGGGTCTCGGTTGCCCGAGGTCCAGAAACTGCAGGTTTAAAAGCCGAGTTGGTTGTATTTATAGGGGTTAAACATGTCTGCGTGGTTTCGAGTTGCACCGCCACCCTTCATGGTCTTGCTGACGGTGGGGATAAACAGGCAATGAAGCGGTGAGTCGCTCCTTCATTGCTACAGCTAACGCAATCCGTGGGCTGTAATGCAGACTATGCTAAACGCTGGGATTAGTATGTGCCGCAGGGCAGTCACCTTGAAGGTATGTATGAAGACCTATCGCTACACCAGCCTCTGCTTGGACCAGAAGTTGCTTGGGACTGTTGTGTTGTTTACCCCCCCAAGATCACCAAAGAAGATCAAGACTGTATGGCGAATGCGCTTCATGAAGCGTATAAAAGTGCCCGGTTGCTCTTCCATCAGGTTAACGCGGCATAAAGACCACATTTCTACGAGCTTTCCTTTTTATCTGAAAAAATTTTGAACGATACATCTAAACTATCAAATGAGAAACATACATACGGACAGATTCTCAGATCTTCAGTGTTGATTGGCGGGTCGACTGTTGCGAGTGTAGCGATCAGGATCGTTCGCACCAAGGCGATGGCAGTCTTCGTCGGTCCGGCTGGAGTCGGATTGCTCAGCATTTACGAATCAATCACAACTCTTGTCCAGAGTATAGCCGGATTAGGAATCAGCGGCAGCGGTGTTCGTCAGATTGCGGAGGCGGCCGGTACAGGCGAAACCGAGCGGATTGCGCGAACCGTGGTCGTTTTGAGAAGAACATCAATTATTCTTGGATTGCTGGGCGCTCTTTTTCTGGCACTTTTTTCCAGAATGGTGTCAATCATGACTTTCGGCAACGATCAGTACGCGGGGTCTGTGGCGATACTATCGCTTGTTGTGTTTTTTGGCCTGGTATCGGGTGGTCAGAGTGCATTAATACAAGGAATGCGGCGCATCTCTGATTTAGCATGGATGGGGATATTAGGTACATTATTAGGTACGATCATTACCATCCCCACTATATATTTCTTTCGAGAGAAAGGGATAGTACCGTCTCTGGTTGGGATTGCGGCCATGTCGATTGCTACTTCCTGGTGGTATAGCCGGAAGTTACAGATCAAGCCCCCGGCAATGACATACCGCCAAATGAGACAGGAAACAGTTCCGCTGTTGAAGCTCGGTGTGGCATTTATGGCCAGCGGGTTTTTCACAACGGGCGGCGTCTATGTGGTCCGCATGATTGTCCTTCGACACATCGGTATTGATGCGGCGGGTTTATATCAATCCGCGTGGGGCATAGGTGGACTGTACGTAGGGTTTATTCTGCAGGCGATGGGAGCTGATTTTTATCCCCGGTTAACCGCAGTCGCGAACAAAAATGAGGAATGCAACCGTTTGGTTAATGAACAGGCATTGGTAAGCCTATTGCTTGCGGGACCAGGTGTGATTGCCACATTAACATTTGCTCAGGCGGTAATATCGATTTTCTATAGCGTCAAGTTTGGCCCGGCAGTAGAGATTTTGCGATGGATTTGTCTTGGAATGACGCTTCGTGTGATCACTTGGCCGATGGGATTCATACTGGTAGCAAAAGGCAAACAGAACCTTTTCATGATGACCGATTTTGCCTGGGCTGTCGTCAATATCGCTCTGGCATGGATATGTGTGACCATGTTTGGCTTGAAGGGTGCTGGAATCGCGTTCTTCGGATCATGTGTCTCTCATGGGTTTCTCCTCTATCCCATCGTGCGACATCAAAGCGGTTTTCGGTGGTCATCCAATAACAGACGAACAGGAATATTTCTCCTTTTTTTGATTGGTGTTGTATTCTGTTGCTTTTATTTGGTTTCATTCTGGCCGGCGACTGTAATTGGTACACTTGTGACGCTCGGGACTGGAATGTACTCTGTTCGTGTTTTGGTTGCGCTCATTTCTCCGGAACGTATTCCTGGGCCCATTCGCCTATTACTCACGCAATTAAGATTGCTACGTTAAGAACCGATGATTTTTCGTTAATTCTTGCTAATGTATAAAAGAGAACATGTCAGATGTTTGGAAGAATTTTTTGACGGAACTGTAATTAGCGAAGATTACGACCATGGCCAGATTTGCGAAGAATATGAACCAAAATGGGTGGTTTTTGAAATCGGCATACAGTTTCTGACAGCGCACAGACTCCATATCAGAAATACTAATTCTTAATGATATCAAAGTCTAAAATTAAGATGGCATTATGTAATCTATACAAAGGTACCGAAGGTATGATCATGTTTAAAGAGAGATAATATGAGAATGGACACTGTTCTAGACGGAACACTCCCGCCAGGGTCCGATGGAGGATTAATGCCACAAATAAGCGTTGTTATCCCTACATTTAACCGAGAGAGATTTGTCGTCAAGGCCATAGACAGCGTTTTGGCCCAAACT
>JAISPL010000014.1 GCA_031274925.1 Syntrophobacterales bacterium
CTTATATCTGCAGGTCTCCTGTGTTTTGGAAAACGGCTTGATATCAGTTCATATTGAGCTTCGTTAATTTCCATATAGTATAGTAGGTATATTTCGTCTTATGGTGATAAAGCCCTAGCTTGATCTCATGTCGACACTATCTAAATCATGTTGGTTTTATTTTAGAGGGAAAGGTCAAGTCTTCATCATTATGTTAGCAGGGGAAAGGTCAGTTCTCATAAATCAGATTGCCGGTCCCGCGTTGGAGGAGCCATTTATTTGACTAATAGGATTCTGGTTGATATATTTAAGTCCGCATGTTCTATAGGATTAATGAGGGGAACCGGCGGTTCCAGGTGGTTATAGTGCCTCAAACAGGGGAATGATCGTATGGAAAGCTGGTGCTGAGGAAACGGTTGCCCCATGTATGAGGAAAGATTTTACCGCGGCATAGCGAAGCCCCCTGACCTTGCCTGCTACGAGGTGAAGATCAAGGAGACAGACCTACTCTGTTGTACCGCGGTGAACATAGAGGGCTTCATAAAAGAAAGAGTGCTCTTTTACCGAAATCAACTGGAAGAGTATATTCGAATCAAACCAGCGTTTAAAGATAGCCTTGTCCCAGTCGGGCATGACCTTTTTGCCCCCATCATGGTCCGAAAGATGATTGAGACATCCCAAGCTCTCGGCATTGGACCGATGGCCACCGTGGCAGGCGCCATGGCTGAATTCGTTGGAAACGATATTGCTCACCTTTCGAATGAATATGTGATAGAAAACGGAGGTGACATTTCCCTGTTCACGGAACGGACGAGGCTTGTTATGGTTTACGCCAAGGATTCCCCCTTCAGTGGGCGCATCGCAATCAGGATCAGACCTGATGATGAACCTTATGGAGTCTGTACGTCTTCAGGGACAGTGGGTCCGTCCATGAGCTTTGGTATGGCGGACGCAGTATGCATCCTCGGGCGTTCCGCGCTTTTTGCGGATGGACTTGCCACGAAGGTGGGAAACGCTGTGAAAAAGAAAGAAGATATACCGCAGGCAATCGACGAGGGAAAAGTATTTCCGGGCGTCATCGGCATACTTGTCATATTTGGTGATCACATCGGGTTGTGGGGCGATATGGAAATTACCGGATTGTAATACGGGGGTCTTTAAGCAGTGGACAGATTATAAGAGAGGGAATGTGATGAAGAAAAGAATCATCCTTAGGTTCAAGAGAAATACGATAAATAAGCCCATAGTCTACAGATTGGCGCGGGACTATGATCTGGTATTCAATATCCTGAGGGCGAATGTGTCGCCAAGGGCGGAATCTATGATGGTGTTGGAAATCGAGGGAACGGAGGAGAATTTCGACAAAGGCATGGGGTATTTGAAGAGCCTGAATATTGATGCTGAACCGATAGAGCAAGATATTCGGAGAAACGAGATGAAGTGTGTTCACTGTGGGGTATGTACTAGCGTATGTGCGCCGGAGGCTCTCTATGTGGATCGGAAGGACATGACGGTGGCAATTGATTACGAGAAGTGCGTTGCTTGTGAACTTTGTGTGAGGGTGTGTCCTGTAAAAGCGATGAATGTATGTTTTGATTGAGGGTGAAGAAATGTGAAGAGGATCTACTTTGACTACAACGCCACAACGTCGGTTGATCCCGTAGTAACTTCTCTGGCACAGCTTTTTCGAAGAACTGTTCGGAAACCTCTCAAATGTGCGCTATGCAGGCAAGGCGGTGAGGGGTTATTGCGAGAACGTGAGAGAGCAGGCAGCCGAATTTATTTGCAGTGATCCCAAGAGATCGTGTTTACGAACTGTGGGTAGGAAGGCGATAACTACTCCATAAAAGGGGGCTGCTTACTCAAGAAGGGACAGAGCAACTATATAATTCTACATCCGTTGAGTATCTCGCTGCGCTGAGTACATGCAGATATCTGGAAATCAAAGGTTTCGAAGTCACATACTTGCATGTTGACGACTACGGTTGGATTGAGTCTTGGGATGCGAAAGGGACAATAAGGGGCGACACTATACTCATTACGGTGATGTCCGCAAATAATGAGATCGGCACATGGTTCCGGTGAAACAGGTCGGCGTTGTTGCAAGAGAACACGGTGTTCTGTTGCACCAGGATATGTCCAGGCCTTGGGCAAGGTACCCATCAACGTGAATGAGCTTAATGTGGATCTTGCCAGTTTTTCGGGTCACAAGGTATGTACCCCGAAAGAGGTGGAGGTTCTCTTTATCAAGGAAAGAGATTGAGATAGAAATTTTCATCATGGAGGGAGTCAGGAGTTGTCCCGCAGGGTGGGCTGAGAATATGATCGGAATAACGCCTTCAGCAAGGCATGCGAAATTGCACGGTTCCACATGGAAGAACGAAATGCGACAATGGAGTCCCTCCGGCAGAAACTGTTTGAAGAGATTATGAACAGTATAAAGAATATGAAACTGAACGGAGATCCGGCGAGGAGGTTGCCAAATACGCTCAATCTAAGCTTTTACGGCGTGGAGGGAGAGCCTCTCGCCATCGTCGCCCTTGATTTGAACGGAATAGCAGTCTCATCGGATTCGGCGCGCTACAGAGCCCTCTTGTGTTCTCGCGGCCATGGGAATACTCTGCAAGGACGCTGTCCGCTTGAGCTTGGGCAAAGACAACAAAGAGGAAGATATGGAATATGCAATTTCGGTCTTTCCAGGAGTTGTAAACAGATTGATAGAGATGTTTTCCTGTTGCAAGCCGGACTTCCACTAAGACACTTATGAAATTCTTTGTCCATACTACGGGCTGCAAAGCGAACCAGTGGGATTCACATGTAATCATGAACAGACTCCAGGAAGCTGGTTTATCTCCCGACTCGCTTGCCGAAGCTGATGTAATTGTGGTGAACGCATGCGCATTGACGGAAGGTGCCGAGCGTGACACAAGAAGGTTCATTGGAGGGCTGAGAGAGAAGAACGGTACGGCCCGCATCATTCTTACCGGGTGTCATGGCCAGATATACCCCGAGAACTCGTTCGGAGCCGATACGGTCCTGGGCCAGGGGGAGAAATTCAAGATCGGAGAGTATCTCTACAAGAAGGGCAGGTTTGTCGCTGAAGCGACGGCCATCCCCATGGATGCTTTTGGAGTCCCGGAGCCCAGAGCGGATAAGACCCGATTTTTCTTCAAGATTCAGGACGGGTGCGACCATTTCTGCTCTTACTGTGTGGTTCCGTCAGCAAGAGGGAAGCCTAGAAGCAGACCCTTGCCGGAGGTGATGGAGGCGCTCAAGATTCTCAGAAAACGGGGTGTTAAGGAAGTTGTCCTTACCGGTATAGAGGTCTCTTCCTACCTTGATCAGACAACCGGAACGGACTTTAAGGGACTGCTCAGACTGATCGACGAAATAGAAACCCCCCCTCGAATCCGGCTAAGTTCCGTTGATCCGCTCTATTTGGATGATGAGTTTGCGGAGATTCTCGCTGGGTCTGCAAAGATAGCCAAGAGTCTGCATATCCCCCTGCAGAGCGGGTCTGACAAGGTACTGAGAGAGATGGGGAGAAATTACACCGCCGGGTATATAAGGACGGTAGTGGAGTTGCTGCTCGCAGCTGTCGATGGCATCGGCATAGGCATGGACGTAATTGCCGGTTTTCCAGGAGAAGGAGAACAGGAGTTTGCTGATACCGTGAGGCTTATAGAGACTCTTGACGTATATTACCTGCACGTGTTTCCTTTTTCTGCCAGACTTGGTACCCGCGCTTTCGCCATGGAATGTAAGGTGCCGACGGAAGTGAAGAAAAGAAGAGTATCTGTTTTGAAAAAACTTGATGCTGCGAAAAGGAGGAGATTCTGCCTGCGTTTTATCGGAAGCGAGGCGTGGATAATACCAGAAGGGAAGATCTATAAAGGAAATTTTATGAGGGGATATACGGACAATTACCTTCCCGTTTACCTGCGATGGAATAAAAATATTGAAAATAGTTTGATCAGAGTTAAAATAAGAGAGATACAGGGGGATATGCTGATAGGTGAAGTGGTTGGAAACCCATGATCTAAAAATTGTCGTTCCGTTTCCAAAATTTTGACTGTGGAGAAGTTATGTTTGTTTTTGGTAATCTTTTAAGTGGAATAGCGTATATAGTTAATCTACTGTTTGAGATATATTTGTGGATGGTAATTATAAGGACGATCCTTTCCTGGATCCGGCCAAACCCATACCATCCCTTGGTCAGGATTATTTATGGGGCCGTGGATCCTGTGACATACCGAATTTCAAAACTTCTTCCCATGAGGGCAGGCATGTTCGATATGGCGCCCTTTGTAGTCATACTGATCATCATTTTTCTCCAGCATTTTCTGGTAAGAAGTCTTTACGACCTGGCCGCCAGGCTGGGATAGGGAAACCCTTCGTTGTCCATGATGACGTTGGGTTTGCGTGTGATATGAACATAGAAATAAGGGTGGTGACAAGAGCAAAGAGGCAGGCGATCACGAGAGAAGGAACCTCCCTGAAAGTCAAGCTGACCTCGCCTCCAAGAGACGGCAAAGCAAACGAGGAACTCATCGGAAACCTCGCGACTTTCTTTGGTATCAGGAGGTCCGATATAGTAATTGTGAGAGGAGAAAAGGATAGGCGCAAGGTTGTCTCAGTCCCTCTGACTGAAGATGAGTTTATGGTAAAGATGGCGGGAATATCGGAGGGTAAATGAGCATGCCCTGTGAAAATACCATGGCCTCCCAAGAGGGCAAATATGGGAAAAAGGCAACGGTTACAACGAGTTAATTTGCTTGACAACCAAGTTTAAACCCATTATATTATCTAACTTTTAGAGAAGGTTAATGGTTATCAGAGTCTCTGAGATAGAAGGAGAAGTAAGAATAAAGGGTGCCGTGGAGGGTTTGAAAACTCCTGGCGCAGAAGAGGGCGCTGATGTAGTATTCCATACCCCGGTTGAATATGAGCTTCTGGTCAGAAGGAGTGGAGACATCATGCGTGTCAAAGGATCGGTAGGCTGTACTCTTACGTTGACATGCAGCAAGTGCATGGATGAGTTTGCCTTTCCGGTTGACGCGGAGTTGGATATAGAACTTGCACCGAAAACGCTGATGCTGTCGGCGTCGGAATTGGAACTTAAAGGTGAGGACCTTGATGTGTATTACTATGATGGGGATGAGATTGAGTTTGATCCTTTCATATACGACGAAATAATGCTCAACGTGCCAATCAAGCCTGTCTGCGGAGAGGATTGTAAAGGGTTGTGTGAGGTATGCGGAGCTAACAGGAATCATGAAGAGTGCCGTTGCGCTGTGACAGCGGGCACATTGTTTGGCGAGAAATTAAAATTTTTTTTAAATTAGCGAGGAGAGTGTCATGGCTGTTCCAAAGAGGAAGACGTCACAATCAAAAAGGGATAAAAGAAGAACCCATTATAAGGCCACCCCGGTGACGGTGGTTGCTTGCCCGAGCTGTAAAGAGCCTAAGCTTCCACATATGATCTGTCCCAAATGCGGGATGTATAAAGGGAAGAAATACCTGGAAGTAAAGGAAGCATAGTTAATGGTGAGGATTGCAGTAGATGGCATGGGGGGGGATTTTGCGCCTCATGCGGTTATAAGAGGGGCCGAGGCGGTACACAGCGCGAGGATCGCAGATGTAGTCCTTGTCGGCGATGAAGCGAGGCTCAGCCCCTTGGTACACGATTCGACCATCCAGATTGCCCATACCCCAGTTGAAGTGGGAATGGATGAATCACCCTCGAACGCCCTGAGAAAGAAAAGAGACTGTTCCATGAACGTAGCCTTGGAGCTTATGAAGGAAGGGACTGTCCAAGGAGTGGTAACAGCCGGAAACTCGGGGGCGGCAATGGGTTTTTCTATTTTTACTCTGGGGAGATTGTCCGGTGTTGACAGACCCGCCATTGCCACGCTGCACCCGAACGCAAAAGGTGGCACCACGGTGCTCATAGATTCGGGCGGCAATGTGGACTGTAAGGCAGGCCATATCGTTCAATTTGCCATAATGGGTGATATTTTCGCCCGATGCGCTTTTGGCTTTGCGGCCCCGAAAGTAGGATTGCTGAGCAATGCCACGGAGGAGACGAAAGGCAATGAACTTACCCGTGAGGCAAACAGCATTCTTAAGACCATGGACCTTAATTATCTCGGATACGTGGAAGGGACCGATATACACAACGGAAATACGGATGTAGTGGTGACCGACGGATTTGTCGGAAACGTGGCTCTCAAGATTACCGAAGGGATAGCCGAGATGCTGATGCTCTCCCTGAAGGAACAGGCAAGAGACAGAGCCAACGATAAGACCGGTCAGGCTGTACTCGAAGAAACAATGAAGCGGGTTAATCGGAGGTTTGATTACACCAACATCGGGGGAGCGCCCCTTTTGGGTGTCGACGGAATCTCCATTATTTGTCATGGCAGATCAAGCCATCATGCGATACGAAGTGCCATCATTATGGCAAAAAACTTTGTGGATAAGAATCTGAACCAGTCAATCAAAGAAACAATGCGGAATTACGAGTCGCTTCAGAAGATAAAGGAGAGATAGGATGGATTATTTCCTCACAGAAGACCAGAAACATATTCGTTCTCTGGCTCGCAGAATCGCGGAAGAAAAAATTGTGCCGATTAGAGCTGAGCTGGATGAAAAAGAGGAGTTTCCTTGGAGTACGATGAAAGTATGCGCCGAAACAGGCCTTTTTGGCGTGAGTATCCCGATAGAATATGGCGGATTAGGCGGTGGGTGTCTCGAAAACTGCATTGTTGTCGAAGAATTGAGTAAGGCATGTCTTGGCGTTTCGGTAAGCTATGCGGCGAGTCTGCTCGGTGCATACCCGATCCTGATCGGCGGATCTGAGGAACAGAAGAAAAAGTACTTGAGCCAGATCGCCTCGGGCAAGAAGCTAGGAGCTTTCGGCCTCACCGAGTCGGGTGCGGGGAGCGACGCCCAGGGTATCAGAACCGAAGCAAAAAAAGTGGGAGACTACTATATTCTTAATGGCACGAAGCAGTGGATTACAAATGGAGGGGAAGCAGACATTTACACGGTCGTAGCAAAAACCGATAAGACTAGAGGCGGAAGGGGTGCTACGGCCTTTATCGTGGAAAAAGGTATGGAAGGCTTCTCTTTTGGCAAGAAGGAAAACAAACTTGGCATCCGGGCATCAGCAACCCGTGAGCTCGTATTTCAGGATTGCAAAATTCCCAAAGAAAATGTTATAGGTAGAGAAGGAATGGGATTTATTTATGCTATGCGGACCTTTGATAAGACAAGGCCTGGCATTGGCGCCCAAGCTGTAGGGATAGCCCACGCTGCACTTGATGCCGCCGTGCACTATGCAAAGGAGCGGGAGCAGTTTGACAGGAAGATAGCATCCTTCCAGGCTATCCAGCATATGCTCGCCGACATGGCGACGCAGGTTGAAGCTGCCCGCGCTCTGGTATATTCAGTGGCGCGCTTTATAGATAGCAACCCGAAGGATACTTCGAAAGTTTCTGCCATGAGTAAAGTGTTTCCAAGCGATGTGGCGATGAAAGTCGTTGTGGACGCAGTGCAGATCTTCGGTGGTTACGGATATATGAAGGAATATCCCGTCGAAAAAATGATGAGGGATGCAAAAATATTACAGATTTATGAAGGGACGAACCAGATACAGAGAAATGTGATAGGGCTTGAGCTTATCAAGGAAGCGGCCCAGAAGAGAAGCAAATAATGAAAAAGGTAGGTATTGTATTTCCAGGTCAAGGCTCGCAGTATGTGGGTATGGGGAAAGAACTGTACGATCAGTTTGAGGATGTACGGACCCTGTACAAGACAGCGGATGCAGCCTTGGATTTCCCGATAACGGACCTCTGTTTCAACGGGCCAGAAGAGGAATTGAGACAGACGTACAACACTCAGCCTGCGTTACTCCTTACGAGTTATGCCGTGTGGCAGGTATTAAGGAAGGAGACTGGGATTGCCCCGCATATGCTGGCAGGACACAGTCTTGGAGAATATACGGCGATGCTCGCGGGCGGCTTCTTTACTTTTGAGGATGCTCTGAAGATAACGAAGAAAAGAGGTCTTCTTATGGAGGAGTCGTGTCCAAAAGGGAAGGGCGGTATGGTGGCGCTCATAGGGGCGGATATGGGGAAGGTTGAACCTGCACTCCAAGAAATTTCTCATGGAGACTATGTGGCTGTCCCGGCCAATCTTAACTCTGCCGATCAGGTGGTCCTTTCCGGCGACATTGATGCATTGAAAGAGAGTGTCGAGAAATTGAAGGGCATTGGATTCAAGAAGGCCGTTTTTCTGAATGTGTCCGGGCCTTTTCACAGCCCCCTTATGAAAAAGGGTGCGGATAGGCTCAGGGAAGAGCTTAATGCCCTGCAAAAATATGACACTATATATCCGGTTATTTGCAACGTGGATGCCTCACCTGAGCAAAGCGGTAACGCTATTGTGGAAAAGCTTTACAGGCAGATGTTCTCTCCTGTTCGCTGGGAGCAGAGTGTCCGGAGAATGGCGCAGGAAGGTGTTGAAATTTTCGTCGAGGTAGGACCTCAAAAGGTGCTTGCCAATTTGATCAAGAGAATTGAACCAGTCGTTCCCTGCTATAGCGTTGAGGGGATGAATGATATGGAAGTTCTGAAGAGAGCGCTTGCATGACACAAAAGCCCACAAGGAGTATTTCCCGATGAAAAATACGGTTACGATTGTTACGGGAGCCGCGCAGGGCATAGGGAGAGAAGTCGCCTCGTTTCTTGCCGAAAAAGGCGGAGATATCGCCATATTTGATATTGCGGATGCAGCGGAGACGGTGGAGAGGGTGAGGGTGCAGGGTCGCAAAGCCGAATTCTACCATGTGGATGTGACTGATTTTCGTGCGGTGGAGGTGGCGGTTGGCGAGGTTCAGAAAACCTTTGGCAAGATAAATGGTCTTGTCAACAATGCTGGTATCACTAACGACAAGCTTCTCATACGCATGAAAGAAGAAGATTGGGACAGAATCATCAATGTGAATCTGAAGAGCGCTTTCAATTGCACCAGGGCGGTGGTCAAATCCATGCTGAAAACAGGTGGGGCTATAGTGAATATCACCTCTGTCGTGGGCGTGATGGGGAACCCTGGCCAGGCCAATTACGCAGCCAGCAAAGCGGGGCTCATAGGGTTCACAAAGAGTGTGGCGAAGGAATATGGAGAGAGGGACATCAGGGTTAACGCGGTCGCGCCGGGTTATATAAGAACCAAGATGACGGACGAACTGACTGAGAGACAAAGGGACGAGATGCTAAGGGCAATTCCCTTGGGCAGGCTCGGAAAGACCACAGATGTTGCACGTATTGTTTATTTTCTTCTCTCGGAAAGTGGCGGTTACATTACCGGAGAAGTAATAAACGTAAACGGTGGTTTACATATGTAGTGGGAAATTTTTCCCCCTACTTATCATTGAGGAGGTGATTCGATGACAGTATCAGAAAAAGTAAAGAAAATGATAGTGGATCAGCTTGGAGTGAATGAGTCCGAGGTAATTCCCGAGGCAAAGTTTATCGACGATCTCGGAGCGGATTCTCTTGATATTGTTGAGTTGATCATGGCGTTGGAAGATGAGTACGGTATTGAGATACCCGATGAAGATGCGGAGAAGATAGAAACGGTAGGAGATGCAATCAGATACATTGAGGAGCATATGACGGAAAAATAACGAGGGGTGGACGGCATTGAAGAGGAGAGTAGTTGTCACAGGAGTAGGTCTGGTAACACCCTTGGGTAGCGCAAACGAGAGTGTCTGGAACCGAATACTGAAGGGTGAGTCGGGCGTGTCAACCATTACTAGGTTTGACACGTCCCGCTTTGACACGAAGATTGCGGGAGAGATCAAGGACTTTAGTCCGGAAGATCACATATCCCACAAAGAGATCAAGAAAATGGATCTTTTTATCCAGTATGTTCTGGTCGCAGCAAGGGCTGCCATAGGCGATGCAAAACTTGATATGAAGTCTGAAGATGCGACCAGAGTGGGAGTTGTTGTCGGCACAGGTCTCGGAGGTCTTCCAACCTTAGAAAAGTACCACACCATTCTTCTTGAGCGAGGCCCCAGCAGAATATCGCCCTTTTTCATTCCCATGTTAATTGCGAACGAGGCGCCAGGGCATATTGCCATTGAGCACGGAATCAAGGGTCCCAATCTTTGCGTGGTGACAGCCTGTGCGACGGGCGCTCATTCCATCGGTGATGCGTTCCGGATCATTCAATATGGAGATGCGGACGTCATGGTTGCAGGTGGTACGGAAGCCAACATCACCCCCCTTACTGTGGGCGGCTTTAACGCAATGAAGGCCCTTTCAAGAAGGAACGATGAGCCGGCCAAAGCTTCAAGGCCGTTTGAGCGAGACCGGGATGGATTTGTCGTGGCGGAGGGCGCAGGTGTTTTGGTTCTGGAGGAACTTGAGCACGCAGTGAAAAGAGGCGCGAAGATATATGCAGAGCTTGCCGGTTATGGCTATAATGGCGATGCGTACCACATTACCGCACCGCACCCTGATGGGGAAGGGTTTGTAAGATGCATGAAAATGGCTTTAAAGGATGCAGCAGCATCCGTAGAAGATGTGGATTATATTAATGCTCATGGGACTTCCACCGACATGAATGATCAAATTGAGACGATGGCGATCAAGGAAGTCTTTAAAGACTTTGCTTATAGGATACCCGTGAGTTCCACAAAATCAATGACGGGCCATCTGCTTGGCGCTGCCGGTGCCGTAGAAGGTGTTTTTACAGTTCTCGCCATAAGGGATCAAGTGTGCCCGCCCACCATTAACTATGAGAATCCGGACCCTAAATGTGATCTTGATTATGTGCCTAATATGGCAAGAAGCCATAAAATAGAATTGGCGATGTCAAATTCCTTCGGTTTTGGCGGGACTAACTGTACGCTCGTTTTTCGGAGATTCAAGGCGTGAAGGTAGCCATAGGTTCAGATCATGCGGGATACGAGTTAAAGGAATACCTGAAGAATATCTTGAAGTTGGGGGGCTACGAGTGTACCGATGTGGGAACAGACACGGAGGTGTCGGTGGACTACCCGGATTTCGGTCTGAAAGTGGCCGGACTTGTATCGTCCGGTGAGGTAGAAAAGGGTATTCTGGTTTGCGGTACCGGTGTCGGGATGAGCGTTGTGGCTAATAAAGTAAAAGGAATCAGGGCTGCACTCGCCCAAGACCTTTACGCTGCCATACAGAGCAGACGGCATCTAGACACAAATATCCTGGTTCTCGGGGGCCGTGTGATCGGCAAAGGCCTTGCAGAGGAGATCGTCAAGGTATGGTTCGATACTCCTTTCGAAGGTGGGAGGCACGGCAAGAGAATCGACAAAATTTTGGTATGGGAAGATAAACACCTCTTAAGGTCATAATAATGAAGAAAGAAGATTGCAAGGACCAGCAGATTTATGAGCTTGTAAGGCGTGAAATTGAGCGCGAAGAGCACAGTTTAATACTTATAGCTTCGGAAAATTACGTGGACGAGGAGATCTTGGATATCCAGGGCTGTGTATTGACGAACAAGTACGCTGAAGGGTATCCGAGCAAAAGATACTACAGCGGTTGCCGGTTCTTGGACGAGATTGAAGCCATTGCGATCAATCGGGCCAAAACACTGTTTCAGGCAGAACATGTGAATGTTCAGCCCCACTCAGGTTCGTCTGCGAACATGGCGGTTTTTTATGCGGTTCTGGCTCCTGGAGACAAGATTCTTGGCATGGATATTGCTCATGGAGGTCATCTTACTCATGGTGCCCGTGCCAGTTTTTCCGGCAAATATTATAACGCCATAGGATACAAGGTCTCATCAACGGATGAGATGCTTGACTATGACGAAATCCGCGCCATTGCCCTCAGAGAAAAACCGAAAATGATCATTGCGGGCGCAAGCGCCTATCCCAGGATTATAGACTTCAGGAAATTCAGAGAGATCGCCGACGAGGTTGGGGCATATTTGACGGTCGACATGGCCCATATCGCCGGACTCGTGGCGGTGGGTTGCCATCCAAGTCCTATGGAACATGCGCATTTTGTGACCACCACCACCCACAAGACGTTAAGGGGCCCCAGAGGAGGGTTGGTCTTCTGCAAGAAGGAATTTGCAAAGGCGATTGATTCAGCTGTTTTTCCTGGTCTGCAGGGGGGTCCTCTCATGCACGTCATTGCAGCAAAGGCGGTCGCGTTTCAACAGGCAATGACACCGGAATTCACGCAGTACCAGAAACAGGTTATAGCCAACGCAAGGCGTTTGTGCGGCAACATGGAAAAGAGAGGATACAGGATAGTATCTGGTGGTACGGACACACACCTGTTCCTTGTTGACCTCTCGGGCAAAGGAATTACCGGAAAAGAGGCTCAGGAGTATCTTGAGTCCAGCGGCATCATGATCAATAAGAACCTTATCCCCTTTGATTCAAAGGGGCCTAATATTACGAGCGGAGTTAGGATTGGGACTCCTGCAGTTACGACAAGAGGAATGAAGGAAGAGGAAATGGACGTGATCGCGGAGTTGATGGACAAAACCTTGACGAATCTTAACAACGAAGCGATCTACAGTGAAATAAGAGGCCAAGTGAAGGCCTTATGCGAGAGATTTCCTTTCTACTCCCGTATGCGTATGGTATGAGTATTTCCCGTCCTGGCTGGGATTCTTACTTCATGGAGATAGCGAGAATCGTCTCGAAAAGGTCTACATGTAAAAGAAGAAGCGTTGGGGCGTTGATCGTAAAGGATAAGAGAATTCTTTCCAGTGGATACAATGGTGCACCTATGGGGCTTGCTCATTGTTCTGACAGGCAGTGTCTCAGAGAGATACTCAAAGTTGCACCTGGGGAGAGACACGAGTTGTGCCGTGGTCTGCACGCCGAACAGAATGCGATCATCCAAGCTGCATATCATGGTGTCTCCATAAATGAAGCCCAGTTGTACACAACCCATTTACCCTGCTCAATATGTATAAAAATGGTTATGAATGCTGGCATCTCAACGGTTCTCTACATTGACGGGTACCCTGACGAGCTTGCCTCTGAGTTGATGAACGAATCGGCAATGATCATACGAAAAGTCAAGATGGCAGGAAGGGCCACCAAATTGCGGACATGAAATGTCCGTTTTGCAGTCACATTGAGAGTAAGGTGCTTGACTCAAGACTAAGCAAAGAAATGGATACCATAAGGAGACGGCGCGAGTGTCTCAAGTGTGGAAAGCGGTTCAGTACGGCTGAAAGACTTGAAGAAGGTTTGCCTCTCGTAGTTAAGAAGGACGGCAGGAGGGAGATTTTCGACAGGATTAAGATACTTGGCGGATTGAAGAAAGCCTGCGAGAAGAGACCGGTAAGCATTACAAATCTTGAAAAGATAGTTTTAAGAATAGAACACAATTTGCTCGAAAAAGGCGAAAAGGAAATCAAGGCGTCCGAAATAGGGGAGATGGTCATGGCTGAATTGAGGAAACTTGATGAGATCGCGTACGTCAGGTTTGCCTCCGTTTACAGGCAGTTCAGAGATATCAGTGAATTTATGGAAGAGTTAACGGATCTCGTGCTCCACAAGGGCGACAGTTAAACAGAGCAGAGTGTGCGGAGGGGTTGTGAAGCCGCATACCTCTTTAGAGGACCTACCGTGAAAGAAGAAGATTACATGCGCATGGCGCTTTCTCTAGGGAAGAGAGGGCTTGGCAGTGCGTCACCCAACCCCATGGTTGGCGCGGTTCTGGTGAAGGGGAAACATATTGTAGGAAAAGGGTATCACAAAAAGGCGGGACTTTTTCATGCCGAGATCGTTGCAATTAACGAGGCGAAGGAAGAAGCCCGTGGCGCCACACTTTTTGTGAATCTTGAGCCTTGTGCTCACGTGGGTAAGACGCCGCCATGCGTCGAGGCGGTGGTCAGGGCGGGAATAAAAAAAGTTGTGGTATCCATGCTTGACCCTAATCCTCGGGTGAATGGTAAAGGCGTTGAGGCGCTTAGGAACGCTGGAATAGATGTTAAAGTAGGTCTTTTGGAGGAAGAGGCTAAAAAGCTGAACGAAGCTTTTATGGTGAACATGGAAAAAAAGAGGCCCTTTTTTATCATGAAAGCCGCAGTGAGTCTCGACGGAAAGATAGCGACCAAGACTTGCGACTCGAAGTGGATATCAAACGAACAATCGAGACGCCATGTAAATCAACTCAGGTCGGTGATGGATGGGGTAATGGTGGGCATCAACACCGTGATATCGGATAACCCTCTGCTTGTTCCGAAAGTGGCGAAACCAAAAAAGATACCCATACGGATAATTCTTGATTCAAAGCTCCGGATTCCCCTCTCCTGCGACGTGGTAAAGACAGCCGAAAAATACCCTACCTGGATTTTTGCTTCCGAAGATTCCCGTCACGACAAAGAAATACGCCTGAAGTCGCTCGGACTTGACGTGATAAGAGTACCAAAAGATGACAATGGACGGGTCTCTTTGAAGCATGTATGCGATAATCTCCACCAGAGAGAGATGCAGAGCGTGCTCGTGGAAGGGGGAGGTGAGCTTAACAGCGGTCTCCTTAAAGAAGGGCTTCTGGATAAAATCCTTCTTTTTTATGCACCGATCCTGATCGGAGGCAAGAACGCTCTGAATCTCATAGGAGGAAAGGGGATAGATTTTCTGCGTGACGCCCATAAACTTGATGTTGTAACCGTGAAGCGGTTTAAGGAAGATATCTACGTAGAGGCCTATGTTCACAGGGATTATTGAGGATGTAGCAAGAATATCGGATATCAGGAAACTGACGGGTAAGTGGGAAATTTACATTCATACGAACCTGAATCCTCATGGCATCCGGGAAGGAGACAGTATCGCGATTGATGGTGTATGTCTCACGGCCGCTGTGGTTACAAAGGACGGGTTCCGTGCCGACGCATCTCTTGAGACCCTTCGTGTGACGACCCTGATGGAAAAGAAATCAGGAGATTTTGCTAATATGGAAAGGGCTATGGCTTCGGACGGCAGGTTCGGCGGGCACATCGTGATGGGCCATGTGGATGGGGTTGGTTTTATCAGGGACATAAGTGAATCAGGCGATTCGTTACGATTTGACATTGAGACGAGTCCCAATGTTGCCCGCTATATCGTGAGGAAAGGGTCGGTTACCCTGGACGGAGTGAGCTTGACAGTAAATGAACGAAATGATACCTTATTTACGGTTAACATAATCCCGTACACCGCATCAAAGACTGCAATAGGCGGCAAGAAACTGCGGGACAAAATGAATATAGAGACCGATATTATCGGTAAATATATAGAGAGTCTCATGAAGGAAGGCAAGGGTGGGGGCGTTGACATGCGCTTCCTTTATGAGCACGGATATATAAAAGGGGATTGATATGGCAGTGTCGAGTATCGAAAGTGTAATTGAGGATGTTAGAAAAGGGAAAATGATCATCATAGTCGATGACGAAGACCGGGAAAATGAAGGAGATGTCATGGTGGCGGCGGAAAAAGCCACCCCTGAGATGATCACTTTTATGGCCCGGTATGCCTGCGGCCTTATTTGTCTGTCCCTCACGGAAGAGCGGGTCAAAGGCCTTGATCTTCCTTTGATGGTACGGGAAAATACGTCGCCTCATAATACAGCCTTTACAGTATCCATAGAAGCAAGAAGAGGGGTGACAACTGGTATTTCGGCGCCTGACAGGGCTAAGACTATCCAGGTAGCCATCGACCAGGAGTCGAGACCGGATGATCTCGCGAAGCCAGGTCACGTATTCCCGTTAATGGCACGAAACGGTGGGGTACTGGTACGGGTTGGTCATACCGAGGCTTCAGTTGATCTGGCGAGGCTTGCGGGCCTGAAACCAGCAGGCGTCATCTGCGAGATTATGAAAGAGGACGGCACCATGGCGAGAATGGCGGACCTTGAGCGGTTTGCTGGGCAACATGACCTGAAGATCGTTACGGTGGCAGACCTGATCAAGTACAGGACCAAGAACGAAAAGCTGGTGAGAAGAGCCACGGAGACTAGGATTCCCACAAAGTACGGCGGAGAGTTTATGCTGGTGGGATACGAGAATGATGTCGACAAAGAGACCCATCTGGCCCTCGTGAAAGGTGATATCGGGCCTGATGACGTGGTCTTGGTGCGGGTCCACTCGGAATGTTTTACCGGAGATGTGCTCGGGTCCGTGAGGTGTGACTGCGGTGAGCAACTCCAGTCCGCCCTCAATATGATAGATAAAGAAAAGAAGGGCGTGTTCGTATACATGAGGCAGGAAGGGAGAGGAATAGGGCTCATCAATAAGCTCAAGGCATACAACCTTCAGGATAGCGGGCATGATACCGTGGAAGCAAATATTGCCCTCGGTTTTTCCCCCGACCTGAGGGATTATGGCATTGGCGCACAGATTCTCAATGACGTGGGTGTGCGAAAGATGAGACTTCTCACCAACAATCCCAAAAAAATAAAAGGGCTGGAAGGGTACGGTCTGACAGTGGTGGAAAGGGTGCCTCTGGAGATGTCCCCTACAAAAGACAACGTTGCGTATCTGAAAACCAAGCAAGAGAAACTTGGTCATATTCTGAACAATATATAAGGAAGGAGCCTGTATGGTATACGAGGGGAAACTGGATGCGAAGGGTCTCAGGCTTGCGATTATTGTCAGTCGGTTTAATAGTTTTATCACTGAGAGGCTCCTTGAAGGAGCGATGGATGCCCTGAAAAGACATGGGGCCAAAGATGGGCAGATAGACATCTATAAAGTCCCTGGCGCCTTTGAGATACCTCTTATGGCCAAGCGACTTGCGAAGGAGCCTGAGTTGGACGGCATCATATGTCTTGGAGCGGTCATAAAAGGCGCGACTGCACATTTTCATTACGTCGCCTCAGAGGTGGCTAAAGGCATAGCTCACGTTTCCTTGGAGAGTGAAAAACCGATCTCCTTCGGCGTGATCACCAGCGAGAATATTGAACAGGCAATCGAGAGGGCGGGGACAAAGTCGGGAAATAAAGGGTTTGATGCCGCCATGTCAATCATAGAAATGGCAAATCTTTTAAAAATGAGGTAATGTGCGCAGACGTAAAGCCAGGGAATTAGCGCTCAGAATGCTTTATCAGCTGGAAACAAATGGCAATGATCTTGAACAGGCCCTTCTGGCATATTGCGAGTCTTTTCCCTATCAGCAGGATATAGTGGAGTATGCACGGACGATTCTTTCCGGGATAAAGAGAGAGAAAGAAAAGATTGATGTATACATTGGACAGGCATGTGAAAACTGGAGGATGGACCGCATTACTCACGTAGATAAAGGGATTATGAGGCTGGGTGTCCACGAGATGTTGTTTTCTACCGATGTACCGCCGAAAGTCGCCATAGATGAGGCGATAGAACTGGCCAAGAAATACGGAAGCGAGGACTCCAGGGAATTTGTAAACGGAGTGCTTGACAGAATTATGAGAGAACATTACCGAGACCGGGAACCATCTGTGATCACCGGTACGCGCCCCTGACCGGGCATCCTCCCCTTAATTTTATCCACAAGAGGAACCGCACATAGCCGTTTTGTGGGAAGAAGTGCCTGCGGCAGGTGGAGCGGTCAGTATGAGGTTTAAGGAAGAAAGAGTCTTATGGTACATATTGTCATTGATGGATACAACTACATGATGAGGACTGTAGCCTCAAGGGTACAGAATGGCGCAAACCTGGATGTGTTGAGGCGAGGTGTGCTTGAAAAACTTTCCCGCTATAAGAGGCGTAAGGGTTCCAAGGTGACGATCGTTTTTGATGCGTATAACAGTATGTCCCCGGGAAGGCAAAGAGAGAGCTATCTTGGTGTTGACGTGGTCTATTCCAAGGAGAACGAGACAGCGGATGACGTTATTATCGGCTGGATCAGGGAGCGCCGGGCCGGCATGGTTGTGGTTACCTCCGACCGCGCGATAATAGATGAAGCGAAAAGAGCGGGCGTTGCATTTATCACTCCTAAAGCACTAGAAGAGATGATTGCGGACGGGATGACCGGCAAAGACGAGGGGTCCGACGACGAAGAAGAGATCTCCCCAAGAAAAAAGGGGAATCCGAGAAAGCTCCCAAAGAAACTGAGAAAAGCGACCAAGGCCATACTTAAAATCAGTTGACCCACCCCATCGGCGTTGTAACGCTGCCCGGTAGAGGCGGGCATAGACCTCACTTTAGAGCTGGTTCCATTCACCGTATTGTATGGTCACGCCATACCACATAAGCCAAGCGTCTTTAATCCCTGCTGGGAGGCGGGGCGCAAAAAGACATAAGACGAGCCCTACCCATTTTCTTATATGCGTTAATTCTTGTCCGCCCTTCAGGGCAAACTCTTGTTGCGCTTTGAATATCTGGTGTATGCTGCCATTAAAAAAAAGTACGTCCTTTGATAGCAGCATATTTTCCATAAAGATAGGGCACGATCAAAACCTGATTTGTTGTGAATGTTCTGGCATTATTAATCTCTACAGGTCTAATTCCCCGCCCCTTGGGACGCGCTTGCCTAATAGTCAGTTCGTAAACCCTTGGATTCCCCGCCGCTTATGGCGGGGAGGTTCATCTGTTAATCTGCCTTCACTCACCGTTGATGCCGATAAATTCTCCCTTATTCCTTGGTCATATTCTTCCGGTACTGGGCATAAAAATCCCGCATCGCCACGTAAGGGTCAATCGCGGCCATTTTCAACGCCTCGTAATCCCCGATATGAAACGATGTGTAGTTGACCTTGTTATGAGTAAAGAGTATGACGCTTAAGGGATTGATGAGTTCGTCTCTTGCACTGGACGGCCAGATGACATACGTCGTGGGTGTCAATAGCCAATCTCCGGCGAAACCGGCGGAATCGCGGATGCTTGATGGTCCTATGAAAGGCCATACGATATAAATCCCGAAACCAAGGCCGTATCTTCCAAGGGTCTGTCCGAAATCAGCCTCGCGCCCGGTTATCCCGAAACATTCTTTCGCACAGTCTCTGAGGCCTGCAACGCCGACGGTAGAGTTGATAAGGAGGCGCGTAAATTCGCGTCCCGCATCACCGGGTTTGCCTTGAAGGAGATTGTTTACGATGCGAATAGGGGCTTTGATGTTCTGGTAGAAGTTGCCGACCAGCGCTCTGATGTCTTCGGGGAGAATGTAGCCATATCCTTTAGCAATTGGTTTCAGGGCCCAGAAATAGAGCTTGTCATTAAAATGATACATGGCCCTGTTCCACGGTTCAATGGGGTCGTAAATCTGTACCTCGTCGCCGGTCTCCTGGCCCTCGGCGACATTTCCATACTCGTCAAGCGTTTTACCTTTGAGCTCTTCTTCGTCGACATCACCGTACTCGTCGGAAGATTTACATACACCCCCTTCTTTCATGGCGCAGGGTTTCTCCGATACATTCTGCTCTTGCACGTTACCATACCCATCGTACGGCTTTACGTTACCTGGTTGAGAATCGGGTTTTCCCTCTCCGGCGTTCCTTGCTGCCTGCGGCAAATCAGCGATACCGGGAACCTGTGCTGAAGGATCTTCTGCCCCATGAACATGGCAGGACCATGAACATATGACGACCATGACAATGAAGCACGCTGCTGCCAGGTGATGATGTACTTTTTTCCGTAAAGCCGCCTGGTCAATGCGTTTCATTTCTTGTCGGTTTTTTTGCGCAAGGAATCAAGCAGTGCCTCCGGAGGGTTATTTCCAAGAATATCCCTGAACTGGGTACGATAGTTGTTGATAAGGCTTACACCCTCAATAACCACATCGTACACCTTCCATTCGCCACCTTTATTGATAACCCTATAATAGATGGACACATTCCCCTTATTTCCAGTTACCACGCTCTGAACCTCCGCCATGTTGTCGGAAATGGGGATTTCCTTTGTGAAATCGACTTGCTCATTTGTATATGCCGTAATTTTATCGACATATGCGTCCTTGAGGATTGTTCTGTACAGGCTTACAAATTCCTTTCGTTGTTCCTGAGAGAATTTGTTCCAGTTTATCCCCAGCGTTCTTTTTGAGAGCTCAACGAAGTCAAAAAGCTTGTCCGCAGCGGCCCAGATTCGCTGCCCTTTTACTTTCTTACCTGACTCTCCCTTGAGCTTGGGGTCCGTGAGAATATCTAGCACGCTATTCACATTTGTCTTCACCGTATCAAGGGGAGCGGCCGAGAATGCGAAGGAACAAGAGATCAATGAAATTATCAATGTTGATGCGATCAGCCATTTTTTCATAGACATCCTCTTTTTATTTTTATTGGTTATCCTGTTGTGTGGGTTTTTTGGGAGCAGGTTCATTTTTGACTTCCCCGAAGGCCACTTTACCAATCAGATCTTCAATATCAGCCGGTACGGAGGTTTGAGTGATCAATCCCCCGGTCTTCAGAATTTCTCCGGCTCCGCCTGGATCTATTTTCACATACCTGTCGCCGATAAGACCTTGGGACTTTACCGTCGCGGATGCATCGTCGTATATCTCCATACCTTTTTTCACATTCATTTTGACAAGCGCCATCTGCCGCTCCGCATCTATGGTCAATCCAGTGATGTGTCCCACCTCAATACCGTAAACATCCACGGAGCTGCCTACCCTGAGTCCGGAGACCGAGGTAAACCTAGCATAAAGCGGGTAGGTGTCTTCGCCGAAGAGGTTAACTTTACCCAGTTTCATCGCCATGTAGCCTACGCAGATGATCCCGAACACAATAAAAATACCTACTATCGTTTCCATGGAATACTTCTTCATTGTACGTTACCTCCAGATTCGCATAGGTACGTTGCGACCGCTTCCTGCGTCTTTTTGGCTTTCTCGATGATCAGTTCAATCTCGTCTAACGGAGAGACTTCAGTGAACCCGGCAAATATGTAAATATTAACGCATGCTCCAGGGCCCAAATTTGCCAGAGCAATACCCTCAATACGGGCAAACACCTTCTCGTGCAAGGCCTCCGCAAAACCCGCAACAAGTCGCCGCGCCTCGTCGAGGCTTGTGTGCGGGAATATGGTCAGAATCTCGTCCCTCTTGTGCCTGGCGGAAAATCCTCCTATGGAGGTGAAGTGCCTGTTGGCATATTCACCCAGTGCTTTCAATATCTCGACAGCCGCTTGTGGTCCCATAGCCTCATGAAGCACATTTAGCCGGATGGAAAAGAGGGCGGCTGAGACCGTCGGCGGTTTCGCGATGTTTCCCAGCATGGCCGAATAATGCACCCGGAACGCCTCCCTCGAAAGCAGACCTGTAAGCTCGTCCTGGAAGCCCTCAAGGCTCCGAAGGAACTCATCAATGAGAGGAATCTTCCGCTTGGTCGCTTGTTCGTAGGTACCTTCGAAACCGATTGATCCTTCCCAGAGAATAACGAGCCGGTCGGAGACAAAGAAGATATCGGGAATATCGTGGCTTATCATCACAACGGTGAAACCGAATTTTCTCCTGGCGTGAGCTATCATGCTCAGGATCATGTTCTTCCTGATAGGGTCCTGGCCGGTAGTCGGCTCATCAAAAAGAACTATCTTGGGGTCTGTCACAAGGGCGCGGGCGAGGGCTACCCGTTTCTGCATTCCCCCTGAGAGCTCGGAAGGATATTTGTAAATGGCCTCGGTAAGCTCCAGTTCCTCAATTCTCTTCAACACCTTTTTTTCTATCTCTTGTTTATGAAGATTAGTTATCTGCCGGAGAGGCAGGGCCACATTTTCAAAAACCGACATGGAGTCAAGGAGCGCATTGTTTTGGAAGAGATAGGCGATATTGCTTCTATATTCTTCCCATTCTTTCCTTTTCATCTTGTTGATCGGTTTTCCCTGAAAAAGAATCTCGCCTTTCTCCGGCTTCAGGAGTCCTATAATATGTTTAAGGAGTACGCTCTTTCCGGTGCCGCTCTTTCCGATGATCGTCGTGATCTGGTTTTCGTATATCTTGAGATTCACATCATTGAGGATGGTTTTTTGGCCGAATCGCTTCGTGACGTTCCGAAACTCTACAAGAGGTGTCTCCATGCTCATTCTCACATAAGAAATGAAGTTATTACATAATCGGAAATAAGGATTATGACACAGGAAAGGACGACGGCCGAGATGGTCGCGAGCCCCACCGCTTTTGCTCCATAACCGTCAGGCCGCATGTGGCAGAAGTAACCCTGAAAACAGCAGATGCAGGATACTATAGCCGCGAAGACCAATGCTTTTATGAATCCGCCCCGGACATCTACCATGGCTACGGATGATTGAACGCGATACCAGTACGTGCCTCCGTTGGTACCGAGCATGAGCGCGCCGGTGATGTAACCTCCCAAGATTCCGATCAGATCGAAAAACGCGGTGAGAAAAGGAAAGCTAATGATTGAGGCGGCGACCCTGGGGCTTATAAGATATCTGATCGGATCAATCCTCATGGTGTACAGTGCGTCTATCTGGTCGGAGATGCGGAGAATCCCTATTTCGGCAGTCATGGCTGAGCCTGCTCTCGCGGTGATCATGATTGCGGTCAGGACCGGCCCCAGTTCTCTGATTAGCGCCAGGGATATGGCGGACCCGAGCGCTCCCACGGAACCGAACTTTACTAGAGTGTAAAAAAGTTGCAGTCCCAGCACCATGCCGGTGAAAAGGCCTACAAGAAGGACTATGAGGGACGATCTGGCTCCAATGTGGAACACCTGGTTTACAATCTCAAAAAGTTGTCTTCTCCTGAAGATATTAATGAAGGCCATAAAAAAGAATACGGCCATAGCGCCAAGGCTCCCTATCAGGCGTAACGCCTCTTTGCCTATGGACGGAAAAAAAAGTGCGAGAGGATTACTTCGAGACGTCGATTCAATCTCTTTCACGCTTTCTCCTTCTTGGTAATCTCAAAGATATAGCCTCTGACACCATATATTGTAGTATTTTTAGCCTTATCGGTCCTTTTAGTCAAGTCAAAAGAGTTGCTCTGCCGCCGCAAAACAATCTCCCGTTACACCTATTGGCGCTCCATCAGGATACACCCGTCTTCTTCCCATGGCCTACACTCCCTTCTTGGACAAAAAGCATAAGGGACTCACTCTCCTATTATTTTGACAAGCACTCTCTTTTTTCTTCTCCCGTCGAATTCACCATAAAAGATTTGTTCCCATGGCCCGAAGTCCAGCCTCCCTCCGGTAATCGCTACTACAACTTCCCTCCCCATTACTGAACGTTTCAGATGGCCATCCGCATTATCCTCTCCCACGTTGTGGCGGTAACGGGAAACCGGTTCATGAGGAGCCAATTTTTCGAGCCATACGTCGAAATCGTGATGAAGTCCTGATTCATCATCATTGATAAATACGGATGCCGTGATGTGCATGGCATTTACCAGAACCAATCCTTCCGTTATGCCGCTCTCTCCGAGGCACCTCTCTACTTGGTCTGTGATGTTTATGAACGCTCGGCGCGTCGGTATATGGAGCCATAATTCTTTCCGATAGCTCTTCATTGGGTCGCCTCCACCATGATTGTGCTTAAGTTTACCGCCTGCCTTGCAGGTAATGTTCACAAATAGACCGAACACCATATATTATGTCCGGTTTTGCAATCCCCGCCCGGGACCCCTGGGGTGGGGGGGTGGGTAAAAAAAGGGTGGGTAAAGGGCGCTATCCGTGAATATGTGCGCCCTGCCGGCGGTGGATTATGCCGTCTATTATCTTAATAATGTACCCAATATGTACCCTCCGGCCGCCTGCCCCTTTATCCTTTTTTACTTTTTGCTGAAAAACTGGTCAAGCCTTTCTTTGAATTGAGGTTTTCCTCCAAGTTCAGAGACGTAAAACCTTTCTTTGTCGAGATGGATGTCGAGACCCGTGTAGACCGAATGATTCACAAGATCCTTGAAATACGGTATGGTCTCCATGGGCAGGGCCGTCAGATCGGCAATCATTTTTTGAAGTCTTTCCTCGAAACTTTCTTCATCCCACACAAAATTTACAAGGCCCAGGTCAAGCGCTTCATTCATAGTAATGTTGCGGGAGAAGAGATAGAGTTCGCTGAACTTTTTTGCGCCTACGATCCTGGATAGAAAGATGCTGCCGCCGCCGTCGGGGGTGAGTCCTATTTTTCTGTAGCCCATATTCATGACCGTGTTCCGAGCGGCCACCGTGATATCACAGGCCAAGGCAAGGCCAAGCCCGGCCCCCACCGCAACCCCCTCAACGGCAGCCACAACAATAGCGCCCATTTTCCTGATAAGCAGTATACTTTTGTGAAGCTCATCCGCCATGAAATCAATCCTTGAGGCGGTATCTTCGCTCTGCCTGAATTCCACAATATCGCCACCGGCGCAAAACGCCTTTCCGGAGCCTCGGATAATGACGACCTGGCTCTTCGCTGCTTCCGCGTTCTGCAGAGCCTGATAGAGAGCAGGAAGAAGCTCTGAATCCATGGCGTTTTTCTTGTTAGGTCTGTTGAGTGTGAGTGTACAAATACCATCTTTGTAATCTTCTTTTACCGCATCCATTTAAACCTCCTCCTTCAAATCATAGTTTTTCCGACTTTGTCATGACCCAAAAAATCGTCGCCGGCCGACTATATCGCCTTCCGCCAACGCCTTTGTGTCTCCCTTTTCCATGCCTTCCATAACACTTACCGCGGGAACAGCGGTCTTTGTGAGCATAGCCGTTCCTTATTTTATTAAAAATGGTCCATTCTATCTTATTGCTTAACCTTTTTGCCGATCTTTTTCTCTACGGATTCAATTTTTTGTTGCAGCCTTCCATCTTTCCCTTTCCTTATGTCCAACTTGATGGAAGAGTAGACCCGGGCGCAATCCGGTTCCAGTTCCGAATATGAGCTGTCGATAATGGCGAGGGCTTCGGCAATGGTTTCCACTTCAGCAATCGTTCCCATCGGCGTCAGCTTATATGAGACCCCGCTTTCGTCTATTGCCTTTATTATTCTTCCCACATATTTGCTTACACTCTCGCCTTTATCGGTAGGAAACATGGCAAACTCCAACATAACGGACATGGACGCCTCCTTCGGATAGTTTTTTTAAGATTATACGCCCATGGTTTTCCCATTTCAATACAAGGACAGGATTGATTTCAAAAGACGGAATGGGTGCGGGGATACGACTGTTGCCCTTTAAAAACTCATTGTTGGAACAATACACCTTTTCCAATATGGCTTATTGTTATAATGACGGTTTCGCAGGCGGCAGATCCTGCCGGAGAAAACTGATTGGAGGCGGCAGCAAAGAGCAATGCCGGCAGTAATATTGAAAGATATGGCGAGCATCGGGTTTCTATGCTGAAGTCTTTTTTAGAAAAGAATATGTTCGTTATGTTGCTATAGCGAATAGTATTTGGAAGTTGAAACAAAGATGATGGTGTCTGAAGATCGAAAGATACAGGAGACCGGATTAATTACGGCGGGCGCGAATATGACCCTCCGTTTCGTGAAAGGAGATGATTTTATTGATGACCTACGGCTATGTACGGGTATCAGGCATTGATCAGAACGAGGACAGGCAAATGCTTGCCATGAACCGTCTTAACATACCAAAAGAGCGGATATACGCGGACAAAATGTCGGGCAAGGATTTTGAGCGTCCGGCCTACAAAGCGCTCGCCGAAATACTAAACCCAGGCGACCTTATCTATATCAAGAGTATAGACAGGCTGGGCCGCGATTATGACGAAATACAAAACCAGTGGCGCGTACTCACGAAAGAACGCGGTGTAGATATTTCCGTGATTGATATGCCTCTCCTTGACACGCGTAGCGGCAAAGACTTGATGGGTACGTTCCTCGCCGACATAGTCCTGCAAGTTCTGTCTTTTATAGCTCAAAATGAGCGGGAGACAATACGAAAACGGCAGGCAGAGGGTATAGCGGCAGCGCGAGCGCGGGCCATAATGTTTGGACGGCCCGTCAAAAGGCCGCCCCGCAGTTTTGAAGATTTGGTAATACAGTGGGAATGCGGGACGCTGACGATTGAGAAAGTCTTGAAGCAGACAGGCTTAAAAGAAGCCACGTTTTACAGGCGATTAAGGGAATACAGGCTTAAAAAAGACAAATAAACTTACTATCAAAAAGTACACATTTTGATAGTTCATTATTTTTTAAATTTTACACTAAAATTCCGCGCAGTCAAGTTCTATTTGTAAATTTTTTGGCATATTTTATGTGTTTTTTACTGTCAATCCACCCTTACACCCTGCAAATTGGCAACTATCAAAATGTGTACTTTTTGATAGTTGCTTCTAAGGGTAAATACTTAGATATTTAAGCGAGTTACATGAAAGGAAAGGAGGAGATGGGTTTTGTATAAAAACGGTGAGCCGTATATCCAGATGTAGACCGTTGCAAATGTGAAACAACACAGGGATTCACTTCCAGAAATAAGGAGATCATCATGATGAAAAACAGAAGAAACATGTGTTTGGGAATCATACTCTTATCAACAATGCTCATGCTCACCATAACGCCATTTATGGTGAGTGCGGATATGAGGGTGGTGGAGCTTGCGCAGAATATGGCGACGCAAATTACGCTTAACTATGCCTCTGTCACGGCTGACCTCCAGCAGGTGAAGGGTGCAGGCGGTATGGGTTCTTTATCCAACGCCAAGGCCATTGCCGCAGGAGGTGGTCATTCCCTCGCTCTTAAAGAGGACGGAACTGTATGGGCGTGGGGATGGAATGATAGGGGTCAGCTTGGCGACGGGACTACTACTAATCGCTCCACCCCCGTGCAGATACAGGGTTTATCCGATGTTAAGGCCATTGTTGCGGGATACAATCATTCCCTCGCACTCAAAGACAACGGCACGGTATGGGCGTGGGGAAGGAATGATAGCGGTCAGCTTGGCGACAGGACTACTACTAATCGCTCCACCCCCGTGCAGGTGAAGGGTGCAGGTGGTATGGATTTTTTATCCAACGCCAAGGCCATTGCTGCGGGACAAGTTTATTCCCTTGTGCTTAGAAATGACGGTATGGTGTGGGCGTGGGGATGGAATGATAGGGGTCAGCTTGGCGACGGGACTACTACTAATCGCTCCACCCCCGTGCAGGTGAAGGCCAAAGTTGTTGGAACGTTTATGGATCTAGCCGGTATTACAGCCATTGCTGGGGGAGACGCTCACTCTCTGGCCTTAGGAACCGGCTGGAAGGTATTTGCGTGGGGATATAATGCTTCCCCTTCCCACTGTAGCTCGAAGCGGATAATCGGTGGAAACACAGATCCCCTCACCTCCGCCGTGCAGGTGAAGGGTGCACTTGGTATGGATTTTTTATCCAACGCCAAGGCCATTGCCGCGGGAAACGGTCACTCTCTCGTCCTTAAAAATGACGGTACAGTGTGGGCGTGGGGATGGAATGGAGAGGGTCAGTTAGGCAATAACACTAATGACTCGTGTATCTACTAATTAAGACGTCCGTCAGGGCTTATTTAGTCCTGACGGACTTTACAAAAAAACAAAATACACAATATACGGAACTTACCTCCAGAAATAAGGAGATCATCATGATGAAAAACAGAAGAAACATGTGTTTGGGAATCATACTCTTATCAGCAATGCTTATGCTCACCATAACGCCATTTATGGTGACTTATGCGTCTGCCACGACAATTACGGCGGGAGGTATCCATTCCCTCGCACTTAAAGACAACGGCGATGTATATGCGTGGGGAGAGAATTCTAAAGGTCAGCTCGGCACCGGATATAGCGATAATAACCCCCCCACCATTTCCCTGTACAAGTGAGAGACGCGAACGGCGTGAGCTTTTTATCCAATGTTACGGCCATCGCTGCGGGATGGGGGTACTCCCTCGCCCTAAAAATGACGGTATGGTATGGGCGTGGGGGTCGAATTGGTTCGGCCAGCTCGGCGATTCCAAGACCGATGGTAACAATACCCCTGTACAAGTGAAAGGCGTGAACGGTGTGGATTTTTTATCCCATGTTAAGGCCATTGCTGCGGGAGGTATCCATTCCCTCGCACTTAAAGACAACGGCGATGTATATGCGTGGGGATGGAATAGTAGCGGTGCGTTAGGCAACGGAACCTTGGTTAATTATAAAAGTACTCCCGCTAAGGTAGTGAATCTATCCGGTGTGACGGCCATCGCCGCGGGACAAGGGCATTCCCTCGCACTCACAAGCAACGGCACGGAATGGGCATGGGGAAGTAATGTTAGCGAAGAGCTCGGCGATAATACCACTACAAGCAACTTAACTCCCCAGAAGGTGACGGGTTCATCCAATGTGACGGCCATCGCCGCGGGACAAGGGCATTCCCTCGCACTCACAAGCAACGGCTACGCATGGGCGTGTGGAGATAATAAATACGGTCAACTCGGCGATAATACCACTATTAATAGACCCACCTCCGTGCCGATAGTTGCGCCTTTTTGAATAATAAGGTTGGTTACCGCCATATCCCTGTCAAGTAGCTATTACAGCCTTTAAAGGGCATCCGAAGGCAGGCACCAAGCCACTGAGCCCGTCAGGTTTAGTCCTGGCGGGCTTCAGCCTTTTAAAAAGTCACACCGAAGAAAAGGCAGAGGAAGTGATCCGTCGAGTCAAAAGCAGACTCTTAGATGGACGCCAAGATTGACCTGGCTTAATCCAAATGGCATTTGTTGACACGACTGTTGGTCCTACACGGGTTAGAGGATGATCCATGCAAAGCCGAGGGAGGCTTTTTATCCTCCCCATGACACAAAAATTACAATGCCGCACAAAGAGCATTTCACCCCTTGGTAAGCGATGTTTTAGATGCATCATTTGATCCACTTCCATTCAGGAAATCCCATATAGCGGAAGCGAGGTTTGTACCCTTGCCATGCCATGGGGAGGCACATTATCTATACATGCGGCAACGCTCATGCTGGTTGCGGGATAGGGTCATTCTCTCGCACTGAAGAAAAACGGTACAGTTTGAGAATTAGGGGGGGGATAATTGGGCTGGCCAATTGCTCGGCGATGGGATTGGGTTTAGTGTTGATAAATATACCCCCGTGCAGGTGAAGGGCAGTGGCGGCAAAGGTTATTTAGTTCTGAAGTAATCCGCCTCTATATATGTCAAGAATGGCTGATGAGGTATACTTTTGGCGGCGGACTACAACAATGACATAGACGATGAGCAAAAGACTGTCGCGGCAGCGAGCTCGCCCGTTTCACAGGTGAAGGTTAGAGATATTTATTCGCTTGTGGAGGGTTGGCAATATATGGTCGGCTCGTGCATGCCGGTGAAGTCAAGGAAGACGGAATAAACTGAATAAGTCGCAACTCTCCGCGGGGCTGAAATATCAATCCCGCGGGGGCTTTTGTTTCCTGAAAGCTTAAGAGCTTCTCTTGACCAACTCTCCCTAAATATAGGCTGGACTCAAAAACTGTCCGGCAGGATGCTAACCACATGAAGGGCGTTACCCTTGCCACGAAGCCTATGTTTGTTGTAGAATAGGGGTCCTATGAACGAAAAAACACGTCAGACCGCGATGTACGGAATATTGCTTCTGGTTCTCCTTCTGCCCCTTTTCTGTCTTGGTGTAAGCAATCACGGACTGTGGACCGCAGATGAGCCCAGGGTTGCCGAGATCGGACGGGAGATGGCATTAACAGGAAACTGGGTAGTCCCTGCATTAAACCAACGCCCTTTTCTGGAAGAGCCGCCTCTCTATTATGCGTCGGTCGCCGCGGTTTTCAGGATTTTAGGGGGTGCGTCCGACAGGACTGCGCGGGTGCCTTCCGTGCTGTTTGCTCTGGGCGGATGTATTGCCCTCTTTTTTCTCGGTACGTTTCTTTTTACCCCCCGCATAGGCTTTCTCTCCTCCCTGATACTTGCTACTGGTTTTGAATACTTTCGGGTGGCCCACTGGCTTGTGGTGGACAGTGCACTCACATGTTTTATAATCACGGCCATGATGTTTTTCATAATGGGGTATATGGCGGAAAACAAGAGGAAGAAACTCCTTTTTTATATCCTTTTCTATATCTGCTGTACAGGCGCCTTCTTTACGAAGGGTTTCATAGGGCTGGCCGTTCCTGGTCTTGCGATCCTCGCGTTTCTGCTGCTTAAGCGCAACCTGAAAGAACTGTTAAGAATGCATGTGCCACTTGGGATCGTTGTCTTTCTTGCCCTCTCGCTGCCATGGTTCTTTGGCCTTTGGAGTCATGGGGGAGCCGAGTACCTTAAGGTCTTTCTAATCAAAAATCATATTCAGAGATTTCTTCCCGGCGGGTCTTCGGGCCACCACCAACCGTTTTATTACTATCTCTTTGGATTCCCGGAGGGTTTTCTTCCCTGGAGTATCCTCCTGATACCGGTCCTCATCTACAGCTTCAGAAAATCTGACGATTCCCTGCCACCACCGCAGAAGTCCGGGATTACCTGGCTTAAATGCTGGTTTATACTCGGCATAGTCTTCTTAAGCGTTGCGTCCACCAAGAGGATACTCTACCTTATGCCCGTATTCCCTCCCTTTGCCCTGCTTGCCGCCCGGTATGTGGACTCCACCTTCCTGACACGGTTATTTACAAAGACGGAAAAGGCGTTCCTCGCTATATTTGCCGGATTTCCTCTTATTCTTGGGGCCGCAATGACCCCCGTCTACCTCCTGGCGTCCGGGAAGTACCCTTTTATTGCGTCTCACTCTCTTTTTTTCACAGTGATAGCTGCCTCCGGGCTTGTTTTTGGACTCTCGCTCGTGTCTCTGAAATACTTCTTCGAAAAAAGAATGGACCGTTTCTGGATATCAAGCGGCGGAGCGTTATATGCCGTCATGATTTTTTCGCTGGTTGCCGTCATGCCTGTGCTCGACAATTTTAAGAGTTTTGTCCCTTTTACCGACCAAGTAAAATCAATTGTCACCGCTGACCATGATCTCTATGCCTACACTCCCGATGAGACGTTGAGAGCTATCATACCATTTTATACAAGTTTTTATCTGAAAGAGACGGACAACAAGGATTATCTTGCTGCACGCGTCGCCAAGGGAGACCGGATTTTTGTCGCCATCAGGGATAAGAAGGGCCGGTTTGAAGATGAACTGGTTTCCACCGGACTTTTTTCGGTCGTCGTCCGGCACGGTGCCAAAGAAGACAGGTCGTCCGTCCTTTTGTCGAATAGAGAGCGATGAAAATCTGATACGCGGCTATTTCGTATTTTGGATCCCCTTTATGTTCCGTTAAAACGTTTCGTGCGGCTGGATAGAAGCCTGGTAAGGAGCCAGACCGTCCCATAGAGTGAACTTAAGAGGCAGACATCTGTCGGACCGACAGGCAGATCCCACTTATAAGCTATCCAGAAGCCTAAGAACGCCGCTCCGCCTCCGATTAATGAGGCTAAGATCGTCAACTGTTTCATGGTACGGGCAAGAAGGTGAGCAGTGAGCGCCGGCAGAAGGAGGAAGCCGAATGTGATCAAAGGGCCGACACTGAGCACTGCCGTTGAAACAGTAAGGCCTATCATCAAATAGAGTAAAATGTCCCAGAAAATAACGTTTTTTCGAAGTGTAATCGCCATTTCTCGGTCGAAACAGACGAGAAGCAGTTCTTTGCGGCAGACTGCCAGCCCAATGAGGACGAGTGCGAGAGCTGCCGCCGTCACCACAAGATCGAGATTGGAGATGGTGACCACTTCCCCTTTTAGCAAGCCGAGCCACCCGATTTCACCGTAAGGATTTTTTGACAGGATTAGGATGCTGAGCGCCGCCGCCGTTACATATGCCGTCCCGATCCTGCCTTCCGGTTGCCCCTTGCCTCGCCGCTCCAGAAACGCCAGGACCATAATCGCGCCGAGAGAGAAGGTTGTGGCTCCCGCAAAGGCTAGGGCGTGCGGGCTTAGGGAGCCTTGGTTCGCCACATGAAATCCTAACCACAAGGGAAGGGAGAGGGCGACGGCGATGCCCGTCGAGGATATCTGCGGCAAAGCCACACCCATAAACACGAGCCGCCGCATTACGAGAAACACGCCCACAATGGGGCACGCGAACCCGATGAGCATGCTGGCATAGATGGAATTGCGCAACAGGAAGCCAGGCGAGAGAATCTGAAGAAGCGCATCCATATCAGCCGACCTGCATTTCAAGAGTATGTATCATCCGGTCAGGCGTAAGAATATCATCAACAGTACCATAGAGGATATTCTTATTGCGGAGCCATACGACATGCCCGGCGTATCGGCGAGCCGCCGCAAAATCGTGGGTGACGAGCAGTACGGCAAGCTTCCTTTCTCTGCGGATCATTGAAATGAATTCAAGCACTTCGTAGGCTGCTTCGTGGTCAACCCCGGCAGTGGGTTCATCAAGTGCGAGGATGTCGGGACGGGCAGCAAGGGCGCGCGCGATGAGAACACGCTGCTTCTGTCCCCAGGATAGTTCCGAAAACCGTCTCAGGGCAAACTGCTCCGCACCCGCTGCCCTGAGACACTCCCTGGTGAAAACGCGTTCGGCAGATGGGACAGCGCGGCCGGGCCTGATACGTCCGTACGTGCCCATAAGCGCCACGTCAAACGCGGTGAGCAAATAGACCGGATCGAAATGAATGGACTGAGGGACATAACCGAACATGAGGGTTGAGCCTTCCTGTGCCCTAATGTCGATACGACCACCGATGGGGGGAATGAGTCCGAGGATGGTCTTAAGGAGCGTTGATTTGCCTGAACCGTTTGCCCCCAGGATGGCAGTGAAACTGTCCACTGCTATGGAGAGCGATATTCCGGACAGCACAGACTGGTTATCATAGCCTACGCTCAGGTTGTCAAAGGTGATGAGCGGCTGGTTCATGGTTGTGTTCCGCCTTTTTCAGTATTTTTTACTGTTGCCGCAGAAACCATGGTTTTGATCAGGTAGTCCATCATCTTGATGTACGTCTCTGTGTTTGGGACACCGCCGGGCATGATCGGAAGCGTCACCATGGTGGCGCCGGTCTGTTCGGCGATACTTTTTGGGACCTTTTCAGGAAACTGCGGCTCACGCACGACGATGGATACATTTTCAGCCTTCATTGTTCTGATAATTTCCTCAATGTGACGGGCTGTGGGATCAATACCGGGTTTTAGCTCTATCATTCCGAAATAGACCATACCGAATCGCTCCGCGAAGTATGGCCAATGCCCGTGATAGGAGACGAACTTCACACCCTTGAGCGGTTTTGCCTCTTTCTCCAGCGCAGAGATCGTGGCACTCAGTTTTGCAAGATAGGTATCACGATTACGGGTAAATTCCGCCCGATGCTCTGGGGCAAAGGCCGCCAAGGAGGTGAAAATGTTTCCGATAGCGATCTTTGCCAGATTCGGATTGAGCATATAGTGCGGGTTGCCGTAAGGGTGAACGTCACCTGACGAGCGCTCGGTCGACAAGGGCATTTCCCGTGGAGTGATACCTTTCGAGCAGTCCACATAGCCCTGCTTGTCTTTTTGTATCCGGGGATTCTTGCTTGCCTCCAGCAGTGCAGGCAGAAAGGCGTGCTCGCAGTCAAACCCTACCAGCATCAGGAGATCTGCCCGGTTCATTATGGGAACGAAACTTGGCTTCATTGGTACTCCGTGCGTGCCTTCCACGCCGATGGCCAGGCTCCGGACTTCAACCAAATCTCCTCCGATGGCTCGGGTAAAGTCGGCCAGATCGGTGAGAGTTGTGACAACCCGGATCTTGGTCGCGCGGGCAGGCGCCGCGGCGAATAAGACCGCGAGAAGCGTGATTAGTATGATAAGGCTTAATGATTTCGATTTCATATATAGTTTCCTCTGTATTAGCGCTGCTGCCATCCGTGAGCATGGGAGCCGATAATCCAGGTCCATTGGAGATATATGGCGTTATTTGGACTAAGAAACGATGCGCTGTTGTGTTCGGTGCGTGTGAATTGCAGCCGCAGCCGATTCCAGTGGCTTAAGGACCAGGTAATATTTGCGGAATATGCGGCGGCAGTGTCCTGCTTACTCTCGGGATTTTGCAGCCACTCGTACTGTATGCCGGTTGTCCATTGCCGTTGGAACTTGTACGTGAGGTAGGAATAGAGGCCATATACCCCTACGGCCCTGTTCATCGTCCCTGACGGGGAAACCACATCGTAGCGGTTGTCGCTATATAATACCTCCGTACCCCAGGTGAGGGCTTGGAACTGGTTGTTTCTGAGAGGACGATAACTGACCACAAAGTCTGCCCCAAAGAGGCGGCGTTCCCGTTCTCTGTATAAGCTGTCATTTAATGCGAGGAAGACGCCGCCGCGATCAAATGTGTTCGGATTCCATAGACCGGAGATGCCCGGTTCAATGGAGATATCGGGTGTGAGGTCGAAATACGTGGATGCGCGGCCGAAAAAGTTGAGATTATTGAAAGAGCGGTACGAACCGACATTGTTCGGTATATCGCCGAACTGAGTCCCTGCTCCTGCGGTAAGGCTTACATAATGGGAGACGGGCAGCAGATAGTTGATCTGCACGCCGTCAGTTTTGGACTCTCCTCCTACATATTTATCAAGCACCAGCGGACGGTTCACGAAGGGCAGTTCGTGATCGTGGACATATGAGAGCCGGCCGAACTCACCGAAGAATCTTCCCGCCTTCATTGTCAGGTTCCACGGTAACGATGTAGTCTGGATCGCGGCCTCTGCGACAGAGACGTCAGTCTCTCCGGTGGCAAGGTTGACAGAGGCGTCGAAGACGGCATAGCCGCGGGCAAATGGATCTATCGACGCGGCTATATTGAGTTCAATGGATCGGAGGAGCGCATTGTAGCCACCGGGCTGGACACTCCCCGTCTGTGCCGACTTCCTGTTGTTATAGCTGAAAATGGTGTCGCTTACGAGTCCTATGGAAGGGTTGAAGACGCTTGCCACATCTTTCTTTTGAGCCTCCACCGCCTGCTCCACTTTTTCCTTAAGTTCCTTTATTTCCTGCTTGATTTCTCCGGAAGTTTCCTGCTCATTTCCTGTGATATTCATGAGGGGAGGAGGTTCTGATTTCTTCATTTGTGCTTTCAGCTCCTCAATCACATTTTGTTGCTCCCGTATCATTCGTTCCTGCTTCATCAACGTATCCCGGAGGGAATTGAGCGCCTCTATAGTCGCTTCCTGCTTTTTGAGCATTCCTTCAAGGCTTCTCAGCCGTTCCTCCATGGTCTGTGCCCCAGCATTTAGTGAAAATGACAGAAGCATACTCAAAAAGACAAATGTAGCCGTACTTTTCACGACAAGCACCTCCGTTCAGTCACTTCCTGATTGGAATTTTTTTGTTTTTCTCTGGTTAGGTGTGCGTCTTGACGGGCGGCGCTCTGTTCAAATAAGGAGTGCGGCATTGTCCGGAAAAACATACCCCGTTCTTTTCCGGAAAAATAAACAGGGCGTCAGAGGCAGGCGGACGGAGTTCCGGAGAAACCTGCAAAAGAGAATGTGAATAGCGGGAGACACAGGAACAGATAGAACAGTTCTCACGTGAGCCGCTGTCTCCATGATGATGGCATCCAAGAGCCAAAACGGCGAAAGAGATGAAAACAAGCAGGATTAATACATATTTTCTAGTCATCTATTATAATGTTAAAATATATTTTGGGAAAAGTAAATGAAAATCAATCCCATTTGGAAGTCAGGAGAAATGGGCGTCTCCTTAATTATTTATAAAAGATTCCGGTTTGCCGGATTGAACCAGTTTTTTGCTTAAGGATATTAGGATGAGATAAAAGGCGCTTGTCGAGCCCGTGCATACGGATGTCAACCCAAAACAGAACTTGCAGAAAAAAGGGGAGGGTACATAAGGGTCTAAGGGGTCCAGAAGATCTGGGCGGTCATACCTCTTGGAGGAAATGACAAGGTACGTGCGTGATATATGTCAAAAGATAAGTTTTGACAACAGACCGCGCGGTGTGATAAAAATACCAAGATATGTCTATAAAACTGTACAATACATTTACCGGAGCGAAGGAGGAATTTAAGCCTCTAAATGCGGGTCAGGTGAAACTTTATGTCTGCGGAGTGACCGTCTATGATCATTGTCATATAGGCCACGCGCGAAGTGCCATTGTGTTTGACGTGATCCACCGGCACTTGAAAACCAGAGGCTTTGATGTTGTCTTCGCGAAAAATTTTACCGATATTGACGACAAGATACTCAGAAAAGCGAATACAGAGGGCATTCCCTGGAAGGAAGTCGGTGAAAAGTATATAGGGTCGTATAAAGAGGACATGAAGGACTTGAACATACTGCCCCCTACGTTTGAACCGAAGGCAACGGACCACATTGATGACATGATACGTCTTGTGGAGAGCCTTCTCGAGAAAGGCCATGCATACCGAGTTGATGACGATGTCTATTTTTCGGTGAACAGTTTTCCCGGCTATGGCAGATTGTCCAACCGGAGCCTCGACGAGATGATGGCGGGAGCAAGGGTTGATGTCGATGAGAGAAAAAAGAATCCTCTTGATTTTGCCTTGTGGAAAGGTTCAAAGGAAGGAGAGCCTTTCTGGGATGCGCCCTTCGGCAAAGGGCGACCTGGCTGGCATATTGAATGCTCCGTGATGAGCGCGAAATATCTTGGCGTTCCTTTTGACATACACGGGGGAGGCAAGGATCTGGTATTTCCGCACCACGAAAACGAGCGGGCCCAGAGCGAGGCAGCCGATGGCCGACGGTTTGTCAATTACTGGATTCATAATGGATTTGTCAACATAGAGAAAGAGAAGATGTCGAAATCTCTTGGAAATTTTCTGCTTATAAAAGATTTTCTGAAGGATTATCACCCGGAAGTCTTGAGGTTGTTCTTTCTTGCGACTCAGTACCGGAATCCGGTAGACTATACGGATAAATCAATAGAAGATACGAATAGTGCGCTTCAGAGGCTCTATTATACGCTGACGAGGACTTACGAGATGGAGAAAGACAGGGGTATTGCGGCGAAGCAATTTCCTGAGGTTGCCGATCTCGAAAAGAAATACTACGATGCTATGGACGACGATTTTAATACGGCCTTGGCCTTGACCTCCGTGTTTGAGTTGTCTAAGATGATTAACAGGATGCTTGATGAGCATGATGAAAGCGGCTATCCTTCCGCACTCTACGCACGGGATACGCTTCTCTCTCTCGCACAGGGTATCGGGCTGTTGCACGACGATCTGACCGCATTTTCCGAGAAGGAAAAGACCAGGCATCTCGTCCTGGTGGACCTCAACGTGCCTGCTATTGAACGGATGATTGAGGAAAGGGTTCAGGCACGAAAGAATAAAGATTACACGAGGTCGGATGAAATCAGGGATTTACTCGCCAGAAAAGGTGTGCTGCTAAATGACACACCAGCAGGCACCGACTGGAGAATCAAGAGCGTGGTCATGGCAAAAGGAGAGAACAGATGATAGAGGTGAGGTTTCATGGAAGGGGCGGCCAGGGAGCCGTGACTTCAGCAGAAATAATCGCGCAGGCAGCGATTGCGCAAGGTAAATTTGCCCAAGCGTTCCCGAGCTTCGGTCCTGAACGCAGAGGGGCGCCTGTCCTTGCCTTCCTGAGGGTTTCCGACAAACCAATCAGACTCAGATCCAGAGTTTACAAACCCGATGCGGTAATTATCCTAGACTCTACATTGCTTGGGACAGTCAATCCCGCCGAGGGTCTGAAAGATGGTTTTGTCATCATAAACACCCACAAGCCTGCGGAGGATCTAATGATGTCTTTTCCCGGGCACAATATTGCCTATGTAGATGCATCTAAGATTGCCAATGAAGAACTTGGAGTGCCTATTACAAACACTACCATGCTTGGGACGCTCGTAAAAGTAACGAATGTGGTGGATTTAAAGGCCCTCGAAGAGCCTGTAAGAAACCGGTTCGGTATAAACGCTCAGAAAAACATCAATGCCTATACCAGGGCATACAATGAGACGGTGGTTTTGAAGGCGGGTTGAGTATATCCAGGCCACCGAAAAGAACGTCGGTAAGCGGTCGGCCGAACGAATGAATATGAGTTTCGTATAGTACGTGTATTTCTGGCAATATAGTCCAATGCGCTGAAGCCTGATATCTACCCATAGACTACGGAACGAGATCAAAATTCTATGCTAGTTCCTCCTAATTCACGAGTCTTGCCGTAATACTTGGAACCGTTATAGACTGGTCGCTTGACCCCGATGTCCGGTCCTTACGAGATTGCCAACCGCGCTTTCCTCTCTTTTTAGCGGGGGTATCTGCATAAGTTCCCGTAAAATGGTCTTGGTTTGCTTGAATCCCTCTTTGGCTGTGGGGGCACGAGGCCCGAAAGGTCCTTTTGATTTCTTATGACGCGGCAGGGAATGAATTCTCGCCGCCTCGCCATTACTAACTTTTTCTCATAGAAAAACTTTATCGCATGTTATGATGCAATACAATTCATTTACTCAGACGATGTATGGATGCGTAGATATCCCGCATGATCTCATCCGATAGTCTCTTCATTGAAGCCGACATACCTTGCGTAAGAGAAACCGGTGTCTGCTCTTTAATGGGTTCCTCGTGGCGGTACTTTTTTTGGAAGATGAGCCTCTTGGTGATCTCTGTCTGCGTGGTGTCAATTAGTGCTACATTGAGACAGAGCACGGCCCTCCCTTCTCTCTGTTCATCAACCTCGAGAAACTCCTCCACCCCACCTTCAAGGACAAATCTTGTGCTTTCCGACTCACGATAGGAAAAGACCCCGGCGAACATGCCCGAGTTTCTAAGGTCGCGTACGAAATGGTCGGTAACCATATCTCCCGGCATGACCCTCCAGCGATGGTAATCGTAGGAAGCAAGCTTGTAGGGCTCTGGTCTGTATGTCATGGACTGGTTGTTGTACGCCTGTGCTGCGGAAAACCGCTCAATCCTTATGGTGTACGGGAGCGGTGTACCGTTGTTGTATACTGCTGGCGGTGCGTACTCAATGGCATACTGCTCTGTGAGCTGCGGAGGCTTGTTTCCAGGGAGGCAGCCGAAGAGGCAGAGGATACCCAGAAAAAGAATTTGTGCCAGCACTGGGGCCACACGGCGGTTTGCTTTTGTCATATGATAGTTCCTCATCGTGGTCTCCCAGATGAATTTGGCGGTGAGCTGAAGATAAGCTCTGAGGGGTTCGCTTTTAGCCTTTCCAGGAGACTGTCAAGGGTCTCAGAAGAGTTGCGAAGATTTTCCATGGTAATCTGTGCTTCCGTTGCGACTGCGTGTGTCTTTTTCGTAATATTATCAAGGAACAGGTTGGTTCTTTTGGTTGTTTCAATCAAATCAATGGAATCAAGCTGCGTCTTGACGTTCCCTACGACCGCCCTTGCGTCTCTTACCGTCTCTCTTGCTTCAGAGATAACATCCTCCACCGCGCCGTCCTGTATTGCTTTGTTGATCTTGGAGGCCGAGCCGGCTAGATTGGTTGTAACTGTTTCGAGGTTGAGGATGATCCTTTTTGCGGAGGCTCCCCCGATAACTGTCTCCAGCGATTTGGTAGTGTTTACCAATTGGCTCGAAATGGCTTCAAAGTCAACTTTCTTGATCTTACCGACAATTTCATTTATGCCGGACGAAATCTGTTGTATATCGGACGGATGGGAGGGTATTACCGGGTATTGGGTCGGAAATGTGATCCTTGGTGCCATGGTGACCTCCTCAACCCGTCTCTGGTCCAGGTCGACAAAAACTATGCCTGTGATGCCAGCCATTTGAAGTTTGGCCACAGTATCCCGCATTACGTCACCTTTGAAGTCGATTTTCATAACCACCTCAATAAGCCTGTAATCAGGCGCTACCGCAATCCTTTCAACTCTTCCCACGTCGACCCCGCGGTACTTGACAATTGAATCGACCTGTAATCCCTGAACCGATTCGTCGAAATAAGTGACGAAGGAAGCACCTTTCTTGAAGTACTTGGCTGTACTTACCCATACAATCGCCGCAGACCCCAGAAGGATTCCGATGATCACGAAAAGGCCGACGGTAAAATATGTCTGTCTTTTAAGCATGGTATAACCTTTCGCCTCCGTTACATTACGCCGACTGTCGGTTAAAGAAATTTTTTACCATAGGATCGGTTGACTTCTCCTTGAGTTCCAATGGATTACCCACGGCGATAACACCTTTTTTACTCTTATCGAGCATGACGATCCTCTGGGCCACGGCGAAGATTGATTGCAACTCATGGGTGACGATCACCATTGTCGTTCCCATACCCCGATTCAGACTTTTTATGAGGTTATCAATTCCTGCCGCAGTAATCGGATCCAAACCTGCCGAAGGCTCATCAAAAAAGAGAATACGAGGGTCCATCGCCATGGCTCTTGCAATACCGGCCCTCTTCTGCATACCTCCAGAGAGTTCGGCCGGGAAGTGGTTTTCATATCCCGCCAAACCGACCATGCCTAGTTTCATCTTTGTGATAAGCTCTATCGTCTCAGCCGAAAGGTCAGTAAAGGTTGCAAGAGAAAGAGAGATGTTTTCGGCTATTGTCATTGAGCCGAAAAGGGCGCTTGATTGAAAGAGCATGCCGATTTCCTTCCGCAAGTCTTTTAACTTATCATAGGTCGCTGTAGTAATGTCAATACCGTTAATCACGACCCTGCCTCCGGAAGGTTTTGACAAGCCTATTATGTGTTTCAGCAGGGTCGATTTGCCGCACCCGCTACCGCCTGCAATGATAAGAATCTCCCCTCTGTGTACCTGGAGGCTTACATTATCGAGAATAGTATTCTCTCCGTAGCGAACCGTGAGCCCTTCTACCGATATGACGATGTCGCTATCACTGTTCATAGTATGCATATATCATTTTCACTTTAGCGCCTCATCGTATGTAATTGAGTATTATGGCAAACATTGAGTCTGTCACAATGATCAGAAACAGGGACGAAACAACGGCGGAGGTGGTCGCATTTCCGACGGCCTCTGCACTGCCCCTTACCTCAAAACCCCTCTGGCAGCCGATGCCAGCAATCAATATGGCGAACACGATGGACTTTACCGTTCCAGCCACTATGTCGAAGCTATCGAATGATTTTGCCGTCTGATGCAGGTAAGTATAAGGGGTGATCTCCAATCCCAGGACTCCCACGAGCAGGCCGCCGAATATTGCGAAAAGGTCGGAGAAGAGAGTGAGGATCGGAACAACGATCATGGCAGCAAAGACCTTTGGTATGGCGAGGAATCTCACGGGATCAAACCCCATGATCACCAGTGCGTCGACCTCCTCGTTTACTTTCATTGTGCCGATCTCGGCGGCAAACGCAGAACCAGATCTTCCCGCTACAAGGATTGAAGTTATAATGGGGCCCAACTCCCTGACCATGGCAAGGCCGACGAGGGATGCGACGTATATGTTTGCACCGAACTGTTTGAGTTGAAGGGAGGACATGAAGGCCATGATAAGGCCCAGGAGAAAACTAATGAGACCTAAAATGGGAAGACAGTCAACGCCGGCTTTCTTCATATAGTTCAGTACGGCCCCCCACCTGACAGTGGACGGTCTCAAGAGAGAAGTAAATATCTCGGAGATGAGCGTCCCGAAAAATGTGATGGACCTCGCAATATCTCCGAGAATGTCAAGGCTTCTCTCTCCTACCTGTTCCAGCAGAAGCATGCGTTTCTCAGGAAGATTGAGAGGAGGGGCGGTAAGCGCTTGCCTGTTGACAAGTTTCAGAATATTCCGCGCCTTCTCGGACATCTGCTCTATGGAAAAAGGAATCGCCTTTTGCGCCGCATCATCCTCAATTCTTAAGAGGAGAAGGGCTCCGGCGCTGTCCATGTATTCAATCCCCGCAAGGTCTACAATAACCCTGGTCGGCAGGAATTCATCAAAGACAGACAGAATCTGGGGCATCATTGTATCAATGCTTTCCAAGGTCATGGAACCCGATATGCTGAGTGTTATGGGACCTCGCTTATCTCCTTTGATGGAAAGATTATGGTTTCGTGCCATGCCTTGCATACCGGATTTGGACAAACGTGTTAGCCCCTTGACAGGGATCTGCTAATCGCCCTCTATAGGACCCTTTATATATAGGATATATCATAACAGGGTCCATGGAAAAAGTAACGAAAAAATACACTCCCGTAACACGCCGGAGAAGCATGAAGGTGGAATTACTGTTCTCTCGCGATACCGTACTTCTTCATTTTGTAGCGAAGCATTCTCTCGCTTATGCCGAGTTGCGATGCTGCTTTGATTTGGACCCACTCATTGAGCGTGAGGGCGTCTATAAGCATGCTTTTCTCGAGGGACTCCACTACTTCGTTCATGCTGCCTTTTATGGGAGCCTGGATTTTTCCCGAAACCGACGGAAGATCCTCAATGGAGATGTAATCGCCCCTCGTAAGGACTATTGCGCGTTCCACTATATTCTCGAGCTCCCTGACGTTTCCGGGATAATCATATTTGAGTAGTATATCCCTCGCCTCCCTCGTTACCCCTCGGATGTTCCGTTTATGTTTGTCGTTAAATTTCTTTGTGAAGTATTCGATGAGAAGAGGAATATCCTCCTTTCTATCCCTAAGGGGAGGCACAAGGATGCGTACTACATTCAACCTGTAATATAGATCTTCCCTAAAAGCCCCTTTTCCGACTTCCTCTTCAAGGCGCTTATTCGTGGCAGTGATGATCCTTGCGTCCACCTGTATCGTATGGAGTCCGCCAAGTCTTTCGATCTCTCTCTCCTGTATAACCCTCAGTAGTTTTGATTGAAGGATAGGGGGGATATCCCCGATTTCATCCAAAAAGATCGTCCCTTTATTAGCCAGTTCGAATTTTCCTATCTTTCTTTGATATGCTCCGGTAAACGCTCCCCTTTCGTACCCGAACAACTCGCTTTCAAGGAGAGTCTCCGGTATTGCCGCGCAGTTGACCTTGACAAGGGGGGCACTCTTCCTTCCACTTAGCTCGTGGATAAGGTTTACCACCACTTCCTTGCCGACACCGCTTTCACCCTCTATAATACAAGTGGAATCCGTTCGGGCGACCCTTACGATGAGACTTGCCACTTCATGCATCTTTTCGCCAGAGTATATGAAAGATTCAGATTTGAAGCGATCCTTCAGGGTCTCCTTCAGGACTCTGTTTTCACGTACCAGATGGGTCTTCTCTTCTATGCGTTTGATCTTGAAAAGAAGATCATCAAGCTCAATCGGTTTTGTCAGGTACTCCGAGGCTCCTGTTTTCAAAGCCTCTACGGCATTCTCGATACTGCCGAAGGCAGTGATCATGACCACCTCAACATCAGGATTTATTTCCTTCATTCTCTTGAGGAGAGAAAGTCCGTCGGTATCGGGCAGTTTATAGTCAAGCAGGGCTATTTCGATAGGAATATCCTTGAATGTGTTAATGGCTGTGGCTCCGTCGGGTGCTTCGTAGACCGAATATCCCTCCTTTCTCAGGAGGCCGGCGAGGAGCGATCTTTGAGTCTCTTCGTCTTCGACTATAAGTATACTTAATTTATCCATTGATCTCCCTCAGTGATTGCCCCATTTCAATTGGACGATTTATCATTTTACGGCAAAGTCGCTTCATTGTCCAGCCTGACCTTACGGCGCTTAAGCTGGATAGGTAGAATTGCAGCCTCCGGGCTACTTTTGAATCCCTTCCGGCATGGCCTCTCTGCGCGGTGTGGCAGAATCACCCGAAGGTGTGTGGGAGAGGGGAAGGGTGACTACGAAGGTGGCGCCGCTTCCTTCTTCGCTTATGGCCTTTATGTCGCCCCCGTGATCCTTGATGATCATATATGATATTGGAAGGCCTAGGCCCATCCCCTTATCCTTAGTGGTATAATAGTACTCAAATATGGAACGGAGATCTTCGGCCTTGATCCCCGGCCCCGAATCTTTTATGGTGAGGTCAATAACTTTGCCTTTTATATCGGCGGACAGTTCGATCTTTCCATTACTCCTGATTGCCTCTATGCCATTCAGGATAAGATTGTAAAGGGCCTGCTTCAACCGTTCTTTCTGACATTCGAGGGTGGTGGCGGGATTTATCCCGTTGATAAGCTGAATGTTCTGGGTGCGGGCCTTCTCCGAAATCATCGCAATCAATTCTTCGACGATGGTATGAAGATTTTCCTGAACAAACGGAACGTGAGACCTGGTGGAGAGAAGAAAGTCTTCAACGATTCTGTCTACCCGCAGAAGCTCTCCCCTCATAATATCGATAAACCTGTAATATTCTTCCTTGTCTTTTTCAGGGGTGAACTCTCTCTTCAACCTTTGTGCCGATATGCTGATGGCGTTAAGTGGGTTCCTTATCTCGTGGGCCATTCCTGACGCGACTCTGCCCAGCGAGACAAGCCTTTCTTTCAATTCCATCTCTTTCTGGATCTTTTTCATTTTCTTGGCGTGTTTTCGCTCCAGAAGAAATATAGCGTATGTGCTTGCCGCACCTGAAAAGGCGAGAAGGAGAAGCATGACGACAAAACTGATAGCGGTCTTCTTAAGGGTGTCTTCGGCCGGTTCTCTCGATATCAGGACCTCAACGGTTGCTCCCGGGAAGAACTTCGAGTCGAGCGGTTTGCGCAGTACAAAAACCCTGCCTTTCCTTTGGCCGACCGTAATATAAGGCGTTCCGGCAGGATCGTATATTGTGGTTCCTACGATGTTGAAACTCTTCTCTTCTTTCTCCACTATATCCTTCACAATTGACTTTTGCCTGAAGTGTTTCAACTCACTTTCTTCAAGGGCAAGGAATATAATGATGTCTTTTATTCTGAATCCCATGAGAAGAGAGTTTTCCTTGCTGGTGGGCATCCTAACCACCGTTGCCTCCTTGCCTGAAAGGAGTCTACTTTTAAACGCATGAGGCGCTGTGACCGAGCCTTTCTTAAAGACTATTCTCCCTTGATAATCGGTCACAAGAAGGTTGGGAAAAGGGATCTGCCGAAGTTGCTGTGGTGAAGAATCGGGCATACTGTGGATTAGTGTGTAAATATCTTCAGCTATCGCTTCGTCATAAGCCATGAGATTTACGATATTGGGTGTTATCAGGGCGGGTGACTTTCCCAGAAGCTCAAGGTATTCGAGGTTTATATCAATCTCCCGCTTCACGTGTTTTAAGAGTATTTCACCTTCACCTATCAAGAGGTCCTTGATGTTTGTCTGAGTCACTCTTATCTGCATGTAGCCGGTGATGGCAATATGGAGGAACAGAATGGAAAAGAGCAAGGATTGATAGACGATGGTGCGTTTATCTTCCATATCCTCTTGGCATGGGCTGGATTGAATGGCGGTTCGGAGGGCCCATCGGCCGGGTCAAAGGCGGTCCCACCGGCCGGTACATGGATGAAGGAGGAGCTCCGACGACTCTATTCTGGTGAGGATAAAACGGTTGATGTGAGGAGAAGGGTCTTTGATACCTGTACGAGGGTGGAAACGCGGAACGATTCATAGGAGGGTAACCCGGACGATTTGTCGCCATTTTTCTCTCGGAATCAACATAACTGTTATACCTGTTCCTTTGATTCTGATTGAGAGACCTGGAAAGATTGGCCCGATAATAATTGTACAGGTTATGTTTGGAATTTTCAATTACCCTCAATTCCCTCTGTAACCTTTCCCGTCTTTCCGGACTGGCGAACTGATTTCTGTTCAGCTCCCTGAGTTCAAGCCGCTTATTGATGGCTTTCTGGTTCAAATCCTGAAAATCATCCATATATTTTCTCTTTGTCTCTTCAATCTGCATTCTCTGCGATTCGGAAAGCTGTAGGTCTCTCTCCAATTCCGAATATCTGTCTTGAGCATACACGGGCAGTGCACTTACAAAGATAAAAATAAACAAATATACGATAATATATCCGTTCCTGTTCATAAGTTGTGCGTCTGTACCGGTCGGGATATTACCAGGGACAGTTCATGAGATGAAAGGCCAATTTCATCCATCTAAAGCAAACCTTATTGTTTAGTCTGGCTTGCGGTAAAGGTAGTGGCGTCAGTCGTAGACAGGATGCGCCGTCGTTTTCATTAAAACCTCTCCGGAATTTAAATTGCACAATTATTAAATTTTGCAATAGCGGTGCCAGAAGGTTACTGTCGTGCAACATGCTTAAATTGCATGAGTTATCTTGAGGTAGAGCCGCTATTACCCAGTCGACGGTACGGAAATAAATGTCGGCAGAATGGTCGGAGTTCGACAATACTGTCGAAAAAAGAGCTGCGGCCCGTTTTTCAAGGGAAGGGGAGATGACTCGCCGGAAGACGGTCAAAGAGGTGCGTTGAAAAACAATGGGTACCAAAGAGAGAACCTTAAATAGTTGCCTTTTTTACTTTTTAATACCCTGCAGGGTATTTATTCTTCTATGATCACCTTCTTGAAATTGCGTTTCCCCACCTTGATAATGAGTTCCTTATCAGGCGGGATGTTTTCCGTGGTTACCTTGACGCTGTTTATGGTCACTGCTCCTTGGGCGACCATCCGTTTTGCCTCGGAAGACGACGGAACCATATGTATTGTGGCGAGGAGTTTTGGGAGCCAGTCGCCCACATCTTCTTTCTTGATCTTCACCACCTCAATGCTCTCGGGGATCTCTTTATTTTTGAACACTTTCTCGAATCTCTCATGGGCGGCTTGAGCTTCCTTTCCGCCATGAAAACGGGTAATAATCTCCTTGGCAAAGGCTATTTTGGCATCTTTCGGATGGACCTCTCCTGTGGTTATGCCGTTCTTCAATGATTTTAATTCCTCAAGAGATATATCACTCATAAGCTCATAATACTTCAGCATGAGATCATCAGATATGGACATGAGCTTGCCGAATATTGTGTCGGGGGGCTCGTCTATTCCCACGTAATTTCCATAGGTTTTGCTCATCTTGTTTACCCCGTCCGTCCCTTCAAGAAGAGGAACGGTAAGAACGATTTGGGACTCCTGACCATAAACCTTCTGGATGTCCCTTCCTACGAGGAGGTTGAATATCTGATCGTGGCCGCCGAGCTCAACATCTGCCTTCAGAGCAACGGAATCGTAGGCCTGGACGAGAGGATAAAGAAACTCATGGATACTTATGGGCAGGTTATTCTGGAGCCTTTTCCTGAAATCGTCCCGCTCCAGTATGCGAGCCACCGTGTACTGTGCGCAAAGCCTTATCATATCCGCGGCGTTCATTGATTCCATCCACTCGCTGTTAAATCTTATCTCAGTTTTGTCGGGGTCAAGGATCTTGAACACCTGGTCTCTATAGGTCTGGGCATTGACCATCAGTTCCTCTTTGGTGAGGGTAGGTCTTGTCTCAATTCTACCCGTGGGGTCTCCTATAAGTCCCGTAAAATCCCCTATAAGAAAAACCGCCGTATGACCCAGTTCCTGGAATTGTTTCAGCTTCTGTATTACTACCGTATGGCCGAGATGAAGGTCCGGCGCGGTAGGGTCCATTCCCAGTTTTACCCTGAGAGGTTTCCCGGATGCGTGGGTCTTTGCAAGTTTTTGCCTGAGATCAGGTTCATTGATTACGTCAACCGCTCCCCTTTTCAGAATCTCTATCTCTCTCTCGATGTCCATGATCCGTCCTGCCACCTTTTTTTAAGCCTTCTGTTTAATCCTCTCTATGTCGACGCACCGATTTCCGGTGGCCTCTACAGTGAGTATAATGCCTTGTATCTCGACTTCATCCTTTCCAACTTCGAATTTTTGAGGTATCTGGGTGACAAATTTTTCCAAGATTCTTCCTTTTTCCATACCAATAACGGAGTCGGAGGGACCTGTCATGCCCACATCGGTAATATATCCGGTGCCCTTCGGCAGGATTCTATCATCGGCGGTCTGGACATGGGTATGGGTGCCGAACACGGCAGCCGCTTTACCGTCAAGGAACCAACCCATGGCTATCTTTTCTGAAGTGGCTTCGGCATGGAAATCGACAATGAGAGGAATTGTGCGGTCCATCCGGGAGACCAAATCTTCCATTGCCCGGAAGGGGCAATCAATAGGATTCATAAAGACACGACCCTCAATGTTCGCCACGCACAGGGATTTCTTGCCCTTCTGCACAATGGTGTAGCCGAACCCTGGGGTGCCTGGGGGATAGTTGAGCGGTCTAATAACTCTCCGTTCTTCCATGAGGTATGGGACAACATCTTTTTTCTTCCAGATGTGATTCCCGGTGGTGATAACATCTATGCCGTAAGAGAGCATCTCTGCGGCCAGAGAAGGGGTAATGCCTATGCCGCCCGCAAGATTCTCTCCGTTGATGATCTTGAAATCGGCTTCCACGGTTCTGATGAAATTCTGGACAGCAATTCGGCCCGGTTTTCCAATTACATCGCCGAGAAAAAGGACCCTTATTTCACTTGGCATATTCTACTGCTCTTGTCTCTCGTATTACAACTATCTTGATCTGTCCTGGATATGAGAGATCAGTTTCTATTTTTTTTGCAATGTCTTTCGACAGTGTATATGTCGTATCATCGGTAATGCGCTCGCTGTTAACCACGATCCTGATCTCTCTGCCTGCCTGGATTGCATAAGATTTTTCCACGCCGGCGAATCCGTTGGCGATTCGCTCAAGCTCGTCAAGTCTTTTTATGTAGGTCTCAAGCATCTCTCTTCTTGCACCTGGCCTTGCGCCTGACAAGGCGTCCGCAGCCTGTACGATCACATCAAGAAGGCCCGATGCAGGTACGTCTTCATGGTGGGCCATGATGGAATGGATAATTTCGTCGCTTTCGCCATACTTTTTCGCTAAGTCCGCTCCAATTGAAGTGTGTGAACCCTCTATCTCGTGGTCTACCGCTTTTCCGATATCATGGAGAAGCCCGGCTCTTTTTGCTTCTTTGACGTTTGCTTTCAACTCTGATGCGATGACACCACAGATAAATGCGACTTCCAGCGAGTGCTGATAAATATTCTGAGCGTAACTGCTTCTAAACTTAAGGCGTCCAAGGAGCTTAACGATCTCAGGATGGATATTGTGAACACCGAGGTCGAAGACCGCCTGCTCGCCGGCTTCCTTAATCTTGTTCTCCATATCTTCCGCGACCTTGGAGACGATCTCTTCAATCCGTGCCGGGTGGATTCTGCCGTCGCTTATGAGCCGTTCTATGGCAATCCGCGCTACTTCTCTTCGTATTGGGTTAAAACACGAGAGAATGACGGCTTCAGGGGTGTCGTCAATTATGATGTCGACGCCTGTGGACGCCTCCAGGGCTCTGATATTTCTTCCTTCCCTGCCGATTATCCTCCCTTTCATCTCTTCGTTGGGAAGGGTGACGGCGGAAACTGTATCCTCGCCCACATAGTCTCCCGCATACCTCTGAATAGCTAAGGCGATTATTTCTTTAGCTTTTCTGTCCGACCTTTCTTTAGCCTCCTCTTCGATCCTCTTGCAGATTTTCACAGCCTCGTATTTGGCTTCGTCCTCCATCATCTGCATCAGGACCTTTTTGGCTTCTTCGGCGGTGAGACCCGATACTTTTTCGAGTTGCTCCCTTCCTTTTACTAGGAGGTCGTCATATTCCTTGATTTTTGCGTCGTAATGACCCTGTTTCTGGATGAGATCCCGATCTTTCCTGGAGAGATCGTCTTCTTTCTTTTCTAGACTCTCCATTTTTTTGTCGAGGCTTGATTCTTTCTGAGACAGTCTCCTTTCGGAATTCTGCAACTCCTGCCTTCTTGCCTTTACTTCCTGTTCTATCTCGTTGTTTGCTTTTATTACGATGTCTTTGGCTTGAAGTGATGCCTCACGAGTGAGGACATCGGCCTCTTTTTTGGCATCATCAAGTATCTTCTTGCCTATTTTTTCATATTCGCCGATCTTTTGTTTCTGAACGAAACGGGCCAAGACAAATCCGACCGACAACCCGACAATTATACCGATTATGGATATCAATACATTTATATTCAAATTACCCCCTTTATGGATAACGAATAGGGGGGTTAATCTATGAGGAAAGAGTATTCTTTTTCTTTCTGTCTAAGCCATTCTTAAGGCTATTCTGTACCTCCAAATAACATTAAGGTATTTATTCGCAAGACCTCTATTTCCTCAACAGCTACCCCTGATCTATCAAAACCCCGCAATGCCGTGTAAACAACAAAATCTTGAACCTCTTGTGAGTGTGGGCGCCATTTCGCCGCTTAAGGCTTCTCGCCGAAACGAGCATGCACACCGCGTGCGGTATAAAGCTCCCGTTAAAGAGGTGTTGGTTCTAAGTTCATCATTTATCACGCGCATCGCAGGGAACCTCAAATCCTTCAACCTTTTTCAAGAGCCTCAACGTTCGGCCTTCAATTTTCTCTGCCTGTTCTTTCATGAGAAGATATTCATCGGAAAGTTCCATCATAGCCATGATGACTGCATTCAGGGTATTTACTATACCGTGGTTGCTGAGAACATATCCGATTCTCTCGGAAACAAACTCGGCAATCTCTTTAATTCTTTCGTCATCCTCGCCTATAAAGGTGAACGGTTGATTTAGTATCCTAACCTCAACCTTTTTTTTCATCTACACATTTACATATATATTATACTTCAACCTTTTCAACTTTCTCAAGCAGCTTCGTGACTTTGTCCATTATAAGTTCGCGCTCGGTTCTGTTGGAATTCACCTTTTCCTTCAGCTGGGCATTTTCAGTCTCCACTAACTGGAGTCTTGCCATGGTATCTTCATGTGCTTTTTTCATCGACAGATAACCGTTGATCAGGCCATCAATCTTTGTTTCCAGATCTTCAATCCTTGTTTCGCTAAACAGTTCCATACGTCATTTTATATTGTTTTTCTGTTCGAAAGTCAAGTACAAAAGGCACGTTTTGATGAAATGATCAATGTCTCCGTCTAGCACCGCTTCGGCATTGTGGTGCTCCGCTTTTGTGCGATGATCTTTGATCAGCTTATACGGGTGCAGGATATAGGAGCGGATTTGACTTCCCCACGATATATCTTTCTTCTCCTTGTTGAGGGAATTCATCTTCTCTTCCTGTTTTTTCTTCTCAAGTTCATAGATTCTCGACTTGAGTATGGCCATAGCTATGGCTCTGTTCTTATGCTGGGACCGCTCGTTCTGGCACTGAACCACGATGCCGGTCGGTAGGTGTGTGATCCTTATGGCGGATTCTGTTCTATTGACGTGCTGTCCGCCTGGTCCGCTTGACCGGAACGTGTCCACCCTCAGATCTTCTTCCCGTATATCGACAGGTATGTCTTCAGGGAGTTCAGGGTATGCATATATGGAGGCAAACGACGTGTGGCGCCTGTTGTTCGCGTCGAATGGGGAAACTCTCACGAGTCTGTGTATACCTACCTCGCATTTCATGTATCCATAGGCATAGGCTCCCTTCAACATAAACGTCACATTCTTTATCCCCGCTTCCTCGCCCGGAAGCATGTCGACCACCTGGGTCTCAAATCCTCTTCGCTCGGCCCACTTGAGATACATCCTGAGAAGCATTTCAGCCCAGTCCTGAGCCTCCGTGCCTCCGGCTCCCGCGTTTATATAAATGATGGCGTTTCTCTGGTCATTATCACCGCCGAGCATCCGCTCCATTTCATACATACCGAGGGACTCGTCGAGGGAGTTGAGAAGGGAGGTGAGTTCGTCCATATCCCGGGGATCATCTGTTTCCCGCGCTATGTCATTCATGATGAGGATTTCTTCAAGGTCTTTTTCTTTTTTCCCCCAACGTTCGATTTCTTCCTGGAGTTTTGATCTTTCACGGAGCGCTTGCTGCGCTTTTTCATGGTCGTCCCAGAATTCTTTGGCTCCGATAGCGGCGTCGAGTCTGCGGATTTGTTCCGTTATTGCAGATAGGTCAAAGATAACCTCTAAGAGATCTCATTCTTTCCGTCAACTCATCTATTTTGCTTTTGGTTTCATCTGTCATCATAATAATATATCCTTTCTTCTAAATGCTTTCCCTCGTGGAATGAGGTTGCCCCGGGCGGGAAAGGGATTTATATCAGTCAATAACTGTATAGCTGTGTGGGATCACTTGGCGGCCGTTATCCTTGAGGCCACCTCCGCGCCGAAGGCGCTGCATTTCACCGGGTGTACCCCCTCCATCTGTCTCGCGAGGTCGTATGTTACTACCCCCCTCCGGATTGTCTCCTGAACAGCGGTTTCGAGTGCGGTGGAAGCCGCTCCAAGGCCTATGTGGTGAAACATCATGGCTGCGGAAAGGAGAAAGGATGTAGGGTTAATCGTATCTTTGCCTGCGTATTTGGGGGCGCTTCCATGGGTCGGTTCGAAGATGGCGACCCGGTCACCTATATTTGCGCCCGGGGCCACACCAAGTCCGCCAATGAGTGCCGCACATGCGTCCGAAAGATAGTCACCGTTCAGGTTCGGACATAACAATATGTCGTAATCTTCCGGTCTTAATATGGCCTGCATGAACATGTTGTCCGCAATTCTGTCGTTAAGCGGGATCTTACCGACTTCATCTCCAGGAGTCACCGAATCAGAAAAGTCGCGGGCTATGTCATAGACCCACTCCCTGAAGGCTCCTTCCGTGAATTTCATGATGTTCCCCTTATGTACAACCGTGATTGACCTCCGGTTATTCTTAATGGCATATTCTATGACCCATTTCGCGAATTTTCTTGTAGCTCCAAGGCTAATTGGTTTTACGCCGACGCCGGTATCTTCTGGCAGGGATACTCCCATGGCCTCCTTAAGGAACCTGAGGATGGTGAAGGCTTCGTTGGTCCCCTCTTTCCATTCGATCCCCTTGTAGAGATCCTCCGTATTCTCTCTGAATATTATGAAGTCCACGTTTTCCGGTTTTTTGAGAGGACTCGGGAGGCCTTTGAAGTATTTTACTGGCCTCATGCATACATAAAGGTTAAAAATTTGTCTTAGGTAAACATTTACACTTCTGAAACCGCCACCCACTGGCGTAGTGAGAGGCCCCTTGAGTGCAACTCTTTTTCTTTTGATCTCTTCTATTGTGGCATCGGAAAGGAGCGTCCCATCTCGGTCAATGGCCTTTTGTCCTGCCTGAAAAACCGTCCAGACGAGCCGCTTTTCGCCTCCGTAGGCCTTTATTACGGCTTCTTCAATGACTTCTCGAGAAGAGCTCCAGATGTCTTCTCCGGCGCCGTCACCCTCAATGTAAGGAATCTCAATGGTCTCTCTCACAGTTTCAACTCCCCGTATTTTTTGATATAACCGTCGAGGCCGCCTTCGTTGAGTATAGCCCTCATTATTTTGGGAAGGGGTGCGAATCTCTTTTCTACCCCCTTTGTCTTATCTACAAGTATTCCGTCATCGAGTCTGAGTTCCAGGGTATCTCCTTCGTCGATGTCATCCACGTTGCAGATGATAGCTGCCAATCCTACGTTGATTGCATTTCTGTAAAATATGCGGGCGAAGGAGCGGGCAACGATTGCGTCTATTCCTGCCATGCTGATGATCACGGGCGCATGCTCTCTGCTCGACCCAAGCCCGAAGTTTGACCCGCCCACGATAATGTCGCCCTTCTTTGCTTTTTCGTGAAAGCCAGGGGCTATGTCTTCGAAAACGTGCTTTGCGAGGTCCTCAAGATTGGATCTCAGGTGATAAAACCTGCCCGGTGTTATGTGGTCGGTGGAAATATTATCACCGAACTTCCACGCCCTTCCTGCCAATATCATCAACAACCTCCCTGGGATCTGTAAGTTTTCCTTCAAGTGCAGCAGCAGCAGCGGTTGTCGGTGATGCGAGAATGATTCCGGAATCGGGGTTGCCCATCCTTCCCAGAAAGTTCCTGTTTGATGTGGAAACACACACCTCGCCGTCGCCGAGAACACCCTGGTGTAGTCCTATGCACGGCCCGCATCCTGGAGGGAGTATCGTGGCTCCAGCGTCGAAGAGGACCGCAATAATACCTTCGTCCAGCGCACGCCGGTAGACCGTACGTGAGCCTGGACAGACCAGCAGTCGCACGCCTTTTGCCTTGCAACGGCCTTGAAGCACCAGTGCCGCTGCTCTCAGGTCCTGAAATCTGCCGTTTGTGCACGAACCGATAAAAACCTGATCCACTTTAAGGCCTTTTACCCTGGTGTCCGTTATATCCACCGCATTATCCACCTGATGTGGCAGGCTTACCATGGGTGAAAGATCTCCGACATTGATATGAAATATCTTATCATACGTTGCATCCCTGTCGGGGGCGATCTCGACATAGGCTTTTTCTCTTCCCATCCGTGCAAGGTAACTTCGGGTCATCATATCCGACGGGAAGAGACCGCACTTCGCCCCCGCCTCTACCGCCATATTCGATATGGTCATCCTGTCTTCCACTTCCATGAGGGTCACAGTATCTCCCGCAAACTCCATCGATTTGTATGTCGCACCGTCAGCCGAGATCATACTGATTATCTTAATAATTAGGTCTTTTACGAAAACGCCCGAAGGAAAAACGCCGCTTATCTCAAACCTGAGGCTCTCCGGGACCCTTAGCCATGTTTTTCCAAGGCCCATTGCAGCCGCAATATCCGTGGAACCCATCCCGGTCGAAAAGGCGGAAAGGGCGCCTCCTGTGCATGTGTGCGAATCGGCGCCTATAAGGAGTTCACCCGGTGAAAGAGCTTGCTCTGCCATCAACTGGTGGCATATTCCGTCTCCTACTTCACTTGTCGACGCGCCGTATGAGGCGGCGAAGTCCCGTATTATCACCTGATCGTTCGAGAGCTCCATTCTTGGACTCGGAGAACCGTGATCGATAAAAAACGTAACCCGGCTTCCATCGAAAAGGGACTTGAAGCCCATGGCTTCGAATCGTTTTATTGCCAGGGGCGCAGTACCATCCTGGAGAAGAATTCTGTCTACGCCTACTATCGCGTAATCCCCCTGACTTACATCTGTTCCAGCCTTCATGGACAGTATCTTTTCGGCTATGGTTTTGCCCATATCTATTCCCCGGCTTTCGTGAGGTCTTCGAATTTGATGTCGAGTCCAAGCACGCCCACTATCTCGCCCACCTGGTCCCTGACGGGGCACGACACGGTGACACACAGGGCGCCGGTGAACTTGGAGGAATAGATATTCGTGACGCTGATCTTCCCTGACTTTATAGGGTTGATATACCATTCCCTGTCCGAGAAGTCCTCATTTAGACCAATCTTGTGGTACTTGGCCCTGTCGAAAACTTGATTGATATTTTTGGTGATCTTTATCCCCTCGCTGTTCACGATGTAGGCGAACTGAATGTAAGGATACTCTTCCACGATATTGCTAAGAACTTTCTCTTGCTTTTCCGGGACCATCGTCTTGATGTCCGGATCTTCGATATATTTCTCGATCAAATTAGCCGCCATGTCGTAGGCCCTCTTTTTTAGCAATTCGAACTCGGATACGAATATTTCAGGTACGTATCTCCTCACGAGGTGTTCTATCTCATTATCCGATATAACGGTTACACGGCCTTCATCGTATTGTTTGAGTATCCATTTATTGACCTTGGCTACCCCGGGATGTGTCCTTTCGATCCTGTCTTTTCCTAAAAGGGCGAAGTGAGAATTAATCCAGTGTGCGATACCAGAGAGTCCTGACTTGTCGGTAATATTTATAGTAAGCGGCCGATTCAGAATTCTGTCGGTGTCAAAGGGGATGTAGATCTCCTCATTTTTGACTATACCATCGATATGGACGCCGGCTGACGTGGTGTTAAAGTCGATCCCGATGAAAGGCTGACCTCTGGGGATCTGATGGCCGAGCTCTTTTTCGAAGTAATTGCGTGTTTCGGTGATGGTTTGCGTGTCTATTCCGTTTGTGTCGCCCATGAGACTGATGTATTCCATTATGAGCCCTTCAATAGGGGCGTTCCCGGTTCTTTCGCCGATACCGAGAAGCGTTCCATTTACATAAGTGCAACCGTAAAGCCAAGAGCTTACACTATTGACCACGACTTTGTTGAAATCATTATGGCCGTGCCATTCCAGACATTCAGAAGGAACGCCTGCATCGTCGATCATGACCCTCACCAGCTTTCCTATGGCTCTGGGCAACGCTGCCCCTGGGTACGTGACGCCTATGCCGAGGGTGTCGCACAACCTTATTTTAATCGGGACCTTCGCGTCCTCGGCAATATTCATCAGTGCCTGCGCGAAAGGTACGCAGAACCCGTATATATCTGCTCTTGTCACATCTTCAAGATGGCATCTCGGTATAATCCCATGTTCGAGCGTATCCTCCACGATCCTGATGTAGTCCTCGAATGCCTGCGACCTGGTCTTTTTCAACTTGAGAAATATATGATAATCTGAACAGCTTGTAAGGATTCCCGTCTCTTTAATGCCGAGGTCTCTTACGAGCTGTAAGTCATCTTTCTTTGCTCTTATCCAGCCGGTAATCTCGGGGTAACGATATCCTTTCGAACGGCACCTTTCAATGGCATCGCGGTCTTTATTGGTATAGAGGAAGAACTCACTCTGCCTGATAACCCCTTTGGGACCCGATAACCGATGGAGCAGATCAAACAGGTCCTCAATCTGCGCGGCGGTAAACGGCGGCCGGGATTGTTGGCCGTCCCGGAACGTGGTATCCGTGATATATATGTCCTCGGGTGGATCAATAAGCTCAATCTTGTGATCGAATTTTATCTTGCAGACTTCAGAGAATGGGAACATATCCCTGTAAAGTTCGGGTTCCTCTACGTCTATAAGCGGGTACTTCGCGCCCTTAGAAACATTTTTGAAAATGAAACCCGATTTCTTTCTCAATTTATCCTCCCGACGGGTCCACGACAGCCCGTATCTTAAGTTCGTTTAACTGTCTGGCCGATATCTTCGAAGGTGCGCCGGTCATAAGGCATGTGCCCCTTTGGGTTTTCGGGAAGGGTATGACGTCCCTGATACTTTCCAACCTGAGCAGCATCATGAGGAGCCGGTCAAATCCGAAGGCGATTCCACCGTGAGGCGGTGCACCCATCTCAAGGGCTTCGAGAAGAAATCCGAATTTTTCTGTTGCCTCCTCTTCTTTTATGTTGAGGAGTTTGAACATGGCCATCTGTTCGTCGGTTCTGTAAATCCTGATACTGCCTCCTCCTATTTCCACGCCGTTTAGGACAAGATCGTACGCTTTGGCTTTGATCGTATCATAGTCACCCTGAAAACTCCTCACGTTTTCCTTTGCCGAGGTAAAAGGGTGATGCCTGGCCATATACCGTTTTTCTTCTTCGCTGTACTCAAGAAGCGGGAAATCTACCACCCATAGAAACTTGAAAAGGTTTTTTGCAATAAGGTCGTATTTTTCTCCGAGATAAAGCCGAAACCTGCCCATTAGTTCGTTGGTCTTGTTTCTCGGTCCTGCCATAATGAAAAGGACATCGCCGTTTGCTAATCCCAGCCTATTGTCCATTTCAGTCTTTTCCTGATCTTTCAGATACTTGACGATGGGGGACTGAAGCGTGTCGTTTTCCTTGCGCATCCATATGAGACCGCCTGAACCCATCTCTTTTGCTGTATCGACCGCAGTATCGAGATCCTTCCGGGAAAGGGTCTTGCCCTTAAGGACCACGGCTTTGACCGCACCTTTCTCCTCCACGGTCTTCTTGAGGATGCCAAAATCAGTCTCATTGAAGATATCCGTCAGGTCTGTCATGAGGAGGTCGAACCGCATGTCCGGCTTATCTGTCCCATAAAGTTCCATCACGTCGTCATAACTCATTCTTAAAATCGGGGTCTCAAGGATGTTACCCGTAACGGATTCGTACACCGCTTTTATAAGACCCTCGCTCAAGGCGATGACATCGTCCACGTCCACGAAACTCATTTCGATGTCTACTTGAGTGAACTCGGGCTGTCTGTCCGCCCTCAAGTCCTCGTCCCTGAAACACCTCACAACCTGAAAGTACCTGTCGAATCCCCCTACCATCAGCAACTGTTTGAAAAGTTGAGGAGATTGTGGCAAGGCATAGAAGTTGCCGGGGTTGAGCCTGCTCGGCACGATAAAGTCCCGCGCTCCCTCAGGAGTACTCTTGGTGAGCATGGGGGTCTCGAATTCATAGAAGCCATTATCGACAAGGTAGTCCCTGGTCGCCTTATAGGCCCGGCTTCTGATAAGGAATGACCTCTTTATTTCGTCTCTGCGCATATCAAGGTACCGATATTTGAGGCGGAGCGATTCGTTGGGTTCCTCCTCGTCCAACTGGAAGGGCAGAGGTTTACACGTATTGAGAATCTCGAAATTAGTTACGTATATTTCCTCTTCGCCTGTGGGGATGTTCATGTTTTCGGTCCCCTCAGGGCGGAGGTCAACTTTCCCTGTAATTGTGATGACGTATTCCTGCTTGAGTTCTCCCGCTTTATTGTGGGCTTCACGCGAAATGTCGGGAGAAAAGACTATCTGCACGATGCCGCTTACATCTCTAAGATCAACGAATACGAGACCGCCATGGTCTCTTCTGCGAAACACCCAACCTGACAGGGTGATCGTCTTCCCCACATCTTCTTTTGTAACCAGTCCGCAGTATTTATCTCGCACGGTATACCCCCTATAAAAGTCATTTATTATATATTCCGACGGGATTACAAGTCAAGGCTCGGAGAGGGTTCAAATGCGTCCCGAGCCGCAGATTAACGGTCGCGTAAAACGGTATGCATCTTGTTTTGCCTGTGATCCTTCCTTGGCGTCGTGCCTTGTAGAGCTCGCAACAGAACTTCTCTGATTCTCTGATTATATAGTAATCCATTTTGATCTGAATTATCGTGAATGTCGCGTAAGTAAAAAGAGCAGAAGCTTTCACTTGATTTCGTGACCAAAATGTTCAACAATCAAATGCATTCCCATTGACCGGGGATGTCCGGGGCATGGCGCTCCAGTATCGGGACGGAGTATGGAAACTACTCAATTACGCCGTATTTATAGGAGATTAAAAAAATTTTTACCAGACCCAGGAGAGGTCTATCTCATTCAGTCGATTGAGGCGCAAATGCTCTTTGTCTGCGAGAAGGAGACAATTCTGGAGCGGTATGACGCGTCAACCTCCAGCTTCGGGAACGGAATCAGGGAAGGCTCGTTCAAGACGCCACCGGGCGTCCACAGAATCGTAGAGAAAATAGGCGCCGGTGCTCCACTGGGCCGTATTTTTAAAGAATGCCGTGATACGGGTGCCGATTGGGACGGCGTCTCCATGGAAGAAAATCTGATACTTACCCGTATTTTACGACTGGAAGGAATGGAGACAGGGGTCAACAAGGGCGAGGGCGTGGATTCATGGGGACGTTGTATTTACATCCATGGTACGAATCGGGAGGACCTTGTAGGCATGCCTCTGTCTCACGGTTGCCTATGTCTGCGTAACGACGATATCATCCGTTTGTTTGAGACGGTGAGGGAGGGAGTGGTCATCTTCATTGAGCCTCCGCCCGTGGTAATCGGTGAAACCTCATGCTGGAGTATCCATTTTACGGGTGTCTTTGGTACCGGCATGAGCGCTTTGGCGCAATACCTGCGCTTTCAGGGTATTTTTGTCTCCGGCTCCGACCGTCTCCTTGTCAGTGAGGACACAGTCCCCATCCGGCAAGGCCTTGAGGGTCTTGGGTGTGACATTGTAAATCAGGACGGCTCTGGGATTGATGAGGATACCGATATTGTCTGCATCTCTACGGCAATAGAAGAAACAAATCCCGATATTGCCACTGCCCACGCTTTGGACCTTCCCATTGTGCATCGTTCAGATCTGCTTGCCGCAATTATCTCGTCCCATAGGACGGTTGCCGTCGCGGGCACGAGCGGCAAATCGACGGTGACGGCAATGATCTTTGAGTTTCTGACTGCGTGCGGGAAATCGCCTTCTCTCATAAGCGGCGCGGCCTTGCTGAGACTTGAGAAGCAGGGGCTTATCGGCAATGCATTCAGCGGAGGTTCCGATCTTATGATTGTTGAAGCTGACGAGAGTGACGGGACGTTGACCAAATATTCTCCTCATGCAGCGGTTATTCTTAATGTTTCCAAGGATCACAAGAGTGTAGATGAAATAAGGGCGCTTTTCGAGACGCTCGTTTCGAAAAGCGGATGGACTGCTTTGAATGCGGACGATCCCATACTCGCTTGTCTTCCTCGGGCAGTCGGTTTCGGCGGGAATACCTCGGCATCGTGGAGACCTGACCGCGAGGAACTTTTCAGCACCTCGGTGAAGCTTTCTCGCAATGGTATCGAATATCACCTGCCGCTCCCAGGAAATCATAACCTGGAAAACCTGCGGGCTGCTCTCTGTGTATGTGAGTATTTCGGTTGCGAGGAACTTCCTCTTGCCGATGGGGTGAAGAATTTTGAGGGCGTTGCCCGACGTTTTTCAGTAACAGGGACGGAGGACGGTGTCCATGTAGTTGATGATTTCGCCCACAATCCGGCGAAGATAGCCGCTGCCGTAAACGCGGCAAGAGGCCTCTCGGGGCGCATCGTTGCTGTGTACCAGCCTCACGGGTTTGGTCCCACGAGGTTTCTGAAAGATGAATACATTTCGACCTTCCAAGCCGTCTTTCGACGGGAAGACTCACTATATCTTCTGCCGATTTATTACGGTGGAGGCACAGCGGAAAAGAACATCGCCTCGGAGGATATCGTAAACGGTTTGGGCCTCGTGCCATTTCATGCCTGTGCGGTAACGAGCCGCAGCGAACTACTGGCGGGATTGATAGCTGACGTGACGCCGGGCGACTGTGTTCTCGTAATGGGAGCCAGAGATCCGTCGCTGCCCGCTCTTGTGAGGAAAGTGGTCAATCTTTTTGGCGGAACAAAGAGAAAAGGTGTGACCGTCCAGTCATCGGAATAACAAATTTCTTGTCCGGAGGAATAATTTTCAACAGCCTGGTCCGGGCATGTTGTCGGAAACCCCGGAAACCTTTGAGGGTATTCACTCAGCGTTATCCGGAGTGAGCGTTCTTGATGCCCATGTGTATGACGGCAATCCCGTTCGATACCCGCCGGTAAGTGACCTCGTGAAAGCCTATTTTTTCAAGCATTCCTTTTAGTTCCTCGGGAGGAGGGAAGACCCGGATTGACTCAGGCAGATAGGTATACGCCTTTCGGGAGCCCACGATGAGGAGTCCAAGAAGAGGCATGATGGAAAAGGAATAGAGGTCATACAGCCACCGGAACGGTGTGAAGACTGGTTTAGAGAATTCGAGGCACATGAGCTGTCCACCTGGTTTCAACACCCGGTGCATCTCCCTGAAACCTAGCTCAATGTGAGTCAGGTTCCTGATTCCAAAACCTACCATGGCGGCGTCAAATTGGTTGGACCCGAAGGAGATGCACTCCGCGTCGCCTTGGACATAGAGGGCTTTTCTCCTTGCCTCTGCATTGACCTGTTTCTTTCTCCCTGTGACCATCATCTTTCTGTTGATGTCGTAAAGCACTACCTGTCCGGTAGGATGAACCTTCTTCATTGCGAGTATGGAAAGGTCGCCGGTGCCGGCGCACACGTCTATGACACTGTCTCCTGGCTTAAGAACGAGCATCCGAACGGCCGTTCTCTTCCAGAGGTAATGTATTCCGAAACTGAGCAGGGTATTCATCATATCGTATTTCTGCGCTACGGCGTCGAAATGATGTCGTACCCAGTTGACCTTCTCATGGGCTGGAATCTTTTGATAACCGAAATCGGCGGTCTCCATATCTTTCATGGCGTCATCCCTTCCTTGAGTCTTGCCTTCACCGTCATCAGCTTTTAAGAGGAACTATGCCGACTTCTTCCCTCTATAAAGTCTTTGATCTTTTAACTTCACTGACAACGCCATTATACCAGAGAGCAAAACAATCCTCCAGTGCTGGATGCCGCTGTTAAAAATGTTTATGAATATATAATCCAATTTGTATACTATATTTTTAGCTTTAATTTATTAAGGGGTGATAATATTTATCATGTTCCAATGCACATTCACTCTAAACAATCAGCCAATGAGTTTCATCAAAGGACCTGGTTTTGAGTACGAGGCGTATTCGGGATAACTTGAATATCGCAACAAGGTTGCGTTTCAATGCACGCCCATGTTCGGTGCGATCCCGAATTGGTCGCTATGCAATAGCAGACAGGGAAAGCGGTGGTCTGAAAAGTAAGATTATCGCCGCAATTAAGTCAATAAAGAAGCTCTAGCAACCGTTTTGACTGGTTTGTCTTATACGTCTTGGATAATCGAATAGACGACGAAGTGTTTTGCAATGGAGTAAGGCGTGGTGAATTCCGACTTCATCCTGGCGGATCGCCAGGCAGAAGCTCCGGCTGTGTAACTTTGCCTAACAGTGGTGATTTTCGCATGTTGCGCCATAGGATAATTGCCCAAAGATGTATTATCCCGGGGCACAACTTTGAGGTTTATGGCGTTCTCAATAGTTATTGCGTAAACTGTTTAAGATCGTTCGTAAGACCGTTCTGTGGCTTTTTTGGATCTTTGTTATTCACCTGCTATACTGTGCTTTTATATCAGGTACGCGCTTAATTAAGTTACCCAGAATGGGCACACAAACCAGTCACTGGATAATTTTGACGTTTGAAACTTCACCGGAAGATGCGGATTGTGTCGCCCTATCGTTTCTTGCCGCTGTACATCTTGCATTAATCGCCGTATCTTTCGGTTTACTCTGCTTAGGCTTTAGGTGGTGGAAGCGGAAAAAAGAAAAAGCATCAGAGCGCTTGATTTTATCATAAATATATGGACGTTTGAGCCTGGAAGATTTATAGGTGACCCAAACCACTTCAATGTGAGACTAAACAACTACTATACAAACCGTAGAAGTCTGTGATTAAGGAAAGTTGGGAGGGAGTATCCTGACGAAGGAATACCGTTTGTCCGCTTAAATAAGAATGCTGTTTCATGTCTGGTAGATATCCAGATCGGTCTTTTCCGCGGCACTCCTTCTGTCAAGAGAAAAGGCAAATCGCATTTGTATCAACAGAGAAAGTGAGTGTTTACAATAAGGTTTGTTGATACTTATAAAGTTGCACAAAAAAAATTCCGAGAAAGTTAAGTTTGTTCTTGACAAGCAACCGTCAATCATAATAAAAAACATGTGAAATAAATAACAACTTTATGGATACTTTAAGCCAATTTTTCCCTGTTCTGGTCTTTTTTCTGGTGGCGATTGTATTTGCAATTGTGCCGGTGGCGGTCCCGTATTTTCTGGCTCCCCGGACTGCAGGAAAAAAGACACTGTCTACTTATGAATGTGGAGTAGAACCTTTCGGCGGAGCATGGATAAGATACAGCGCGGCTTATTATATTTATGCGCTCATTTTCATTGCTTTTGATGTTGATGTCCTATACCTGTTCCCTGTGGCCATGAGTTATACTAGGGGAGCAAACATGTATGAGTTCTACTCATTGATTATCTTTGTTGCAATCCTTGCGTTTGCAATAATCTATGCATGGGGAAAAGGAGTATTCACCTGGAAACGAAAGATGCAATTATAAAATTTGCGCTCCTTGACGACATCCTTAACCTCGCCCGGGCGAATTCGCTTTGGCCTATGACGTTTGGCCTTGCATGTTGCGCAATTGAGATGATGTCTACCGCCATGGCAAAATTCGACCTTGCCCGGTTCGGCGCCGAGATTTTCAGGCCGTCACCCCGGCAGGCGGATGTCATGATTGTATCAGGCACTGTTACAAAGAAAATGGCGCCCCTGCTCGTGACTCTATACGAACAGATGCCGGCACCGAAGTGGGTAATCGCCATGGGCAACTGTGCCATATCGGGCGGTCCTTTTTTGTTTGAAGACCAGTATAATCTCGTTGAAGGAGTTGACCTTCTCGTTCCCGTGGATGTCTATGTGCCAGGTTGTCCTCCAAGACCGGAAGCTCTCCTTGAAGGTCTTCTTAAGTTGGAGGAAAAACTGACCGGAAAAAGAAGGTTCCCTACGCCAGAGGCAAAATGGTAACAGATATTCTGGAAAAATTAAAAACGACTATTGGAGCGGCGGAAATTTCGGAGGTCTCTTATGAGGAGAGAGGCTACCATATCAGTGTAGCGGCTTCCAAAGAAACCCTCCACAATGTCATAAAATTCTTTGACGACAGAAAATTTTATTTCGAAGATATGCTCTGTGTCGACTACAAGGATTATCTTGAAGTCGTCTATTTCTTTAATAATTACCGCTTTCTGTGTCGGGTGAAAGTAACCTTAAAAGTAGACCCGGCGAATCCTCACGTGGCCACTATGTCTGGCATATTCGATGGGGCTGCTTGGTATGAGAGGGAAATTCATGAGTTCTTTGGAGTGGTTTTTGATGGCCACCCCAATATGGGGTATCTATTTCTCCATGACGGCATAGAATTTTATCCCCTCCGCAAAGGGAAAGTGCGCATTCCGCCGGAAGATCGGGAGCGGCTCGCGTACTTTAAAGTAGATGAGCAGGAAGATGCATTTACCGTCAATTTCGGACCTCAGCACCCCAGCACCCATGGTGTTTTGCGTGTCGTAGTGAAGATGAACGGGGAGTATGTGGAGGCGGCGGAGCCAGTCCTCGGGTATCTTCACAGGATGCAGGAAAAAATGGGTGAAAACCGGGGTTTTATGCAGTTCTTGCCCAACACGAGCAGGATGGACTATCTTGGGCCCATGAGCTTTAATGCCGCATATGTAAGTGCAGTGGAAAAGCTGTGCAAAATTTCTGTTCCCGAGAGAGCTAATATTATAAGAGCGATCACCATTGAATTGAACAGGATCTCAAGCCACCTTCTCTGGCTTGGCGCGTATCTGGCCGACTTGGGTGGCCTTACGCCTTTCCTCTATGTGTTTGACGACAGAGAGCAGATAAACGACATCCTTGAACGCATAACGGGATCGAGACTCACTTACTGCTATATGAGATTTGGTGGTCTCTACAATGACGTAGATGAAAAGTTCATAGAGGGGACGAGGGCTTTTATAGCGAGAATGTACGATCGTTTGAAAATGTACGACACTCTTGTCACGAAGAATGTTATATTCATAAATAGGACAAAGGGCATAGGTATACTGGATGAGGAAGGAGCTAGGAAATATGGGTTCTCCGGTCCTGTACTCCGAAGCGTGGGAGTGCCCTATGATATCAGAAAAACCGAACCCTATGCGGCGTACGGCCGAATTAACTTTGATGTACCGATCGGAAAGAGCGGTGATGTACTTGACCGGTACATGGTAAGAGTTCACGACATGGAAGTCAGCATGAAAATCATTAAGCAGTCTTTGGACATGCTTAGTGACGGTCCTTATGTTGCCGAAAAGGTGCCGAAGAAGATGAAGCCTGTTGCGGGGGATGTCTACCAGGCCGCTGAGTCTCCGCGAGGAGAGGTCGGGGTTTATATAGTGAGCGATGGGACTGATACCCCTTACAGGATGCACTGGCGGGTGCCCTCTTTCTCGAACCTTATAATCTTCCCGTACCTTGCTCCAGGGACACTGATAGCTGATGCCATATCTATTTTAGGGAGTCTTGATCTTTGTATACCGGAGATAGATAGGTGAAAAACAGGATTCTGGAAACCAGGAATATAGTATGAATTGGATCATTGATTTAGTCGGGAAAGATTTAATGTGGTTGGTCGCCGGTCTCGTGGGCGTGATTGCCATGATAGTTATCAACACAGTCATCCTGACATGGGTTGAGCGTAAGGTTTCGGGTCACATGCAGAGAAGAATAGGCCCGAAAGAAGTTGGTCCGTACGGTCTTATTCAGGCTATTGCGGACAGTCTGAAGCTGTTAGGTAAAGATATTATTACCCCCGGACACGTTGAAAGGCCGCTCTACTTTCTTGCTCCAATAGTCATTATTATCCCGGTTCTTGTTTCTTTCGTTGTTATTCCTTTCAGTTCTTTTCTTCAAGTAAAAGATATTGATGTGGGGATACTTGTAATTTTTGCTTTCTCATCGCTGACCGTACTCTCCCTTCTTCTTGCTGGGTGGGGTTCGAACAACAAATATTCCCTTATCGGCGCCATGAGGAGCGTTGCCCAGAACATTGCCTACGAAATACCTCTTCTCCTCACTCTTCTCCCTGTTATCCTTATGTGTAATTCCTTGTCCCTCCGGGATATTGTGGAGGCGCAGAAGGATGTATGGTTTGTACTGTATCATCCAATCCCCTTCTTAATCTACTTTATCGCAGGGGTAGCGGAGACCAACAGGACGCCCTTTGACCTCGCCGAGGCAGAAAGCGAACTCGTGGCCGGCTTTCATACCGAGTATTCAGGCATGAGATTCGCCCTGTTCTTTATGGCGGAGTACACCAATATATTTATTGTCAGTGCTATAGCTGCCATATTTTTCCTTGGTGGTTACCAGGGGCCCATCCTGCCGGGAATCGTCTGGTTCTTCATAAAGACATATTTTCTGGTTTTTGTAATAGTATGGTTCAGATGGACCTTCCCGAGGGTGAGGTTTGACCAGTTGCTTAACTTCTCATGGAAAATACTGATACCAGTCTCGTTTTTGTGGTTGCTAATCTGTGGAGGTTTGCTGAAGATACTATGATGCTACCAGCTGAGATCATAAAAGGCGCAGCTTCTCTCATCATGGGTATGGGAGTCACACTCAAGGCTTTTTTCATGCCTGTAGTGACCACGCAGTATCCACGGGAGACCCTTGAACTGCCGGAAAGGTTCCGGGGTCATATAAAGCTTATCGGTGATCCTGATGTGCCTGACCGGACGAAATGTATAGTATGTATGGCTTGTATAAGGGCGTGCCCTTCTGGGACCATAAAGAAGATTGAGGGTGAGAAGAAAGAGGGCGAAAAGAAGAAGACATGCACGGAGTACATGCTTGATTTTACGACATGCAGTCAGTGCGGGATATGCGTGGAAGTATGCCCCGTGGACGCTCTTGATTTCTCCCATGATTATAATATCGCGGTCCACACACGAGCAGAATGTACATTTGATCTTGTGAAAGAATACGAGAAGAGGAAATAGATGACCCTCGGCGAAATAATTTTTGTCTTCATGACGCTTGTTACCATCTTCGGAGCTCTCGCTACGGTGTTGATGAGTTCCATGATCTATGCTCTAATTGGACTGATAGTCACCATGTTCGGTATTGCGGGTCTTTATGTATATCTCAACGCCCCGTTTGTAGCCATGATGCAGATCCTCATATACGTGGGAGCCATCTGTATTCTGATTGTTTTTGCCGTCATGATTGCCGGTCCGCATTATCTTCGCAGGAGGCCCATTAAAGAGTGGAAGATAAGCAAGCTCCTGATAGCGTTTGCTATCTCCGTTTTTACCTTCCTCATCTTTTTGACCTTTATAAGAGGAAATTTCGATGGGGATGGCAAAATGGCGCTAATTAACACCAAAGATTTGGGGAGGGCTCTGTTCGATACATATGCGTTCCCTTTTGAGTTGATCTCTTTGCTAATCATGGTGAGCATAGTGGGCGCAATTATGCTTGTCCTTTCCTCTAAGGAGGAAAAATGACGGACACTCTTCTCTTCAATAACCTGTACGTATATCTCTTTGTCGCTCTCTTCCTTATTTCGGCGGGAATATTGGGCGTTCTTTACAGGAAGACACTTATTGGGATGCTTATCTCTTTGGAACTTGTTATGAATGGGGTAGGTCTGAATTTTGTGGCCTTGAGTAGGCTAAACAATGGAAGCGGCGTGGCGGGACAAGTCTTTACCCTATTTATTATGGGTATTGCGGCGGCGGAGGCCGCCATAGCCTTAGGTCTCATTATTTTCATATTCCGGAGATACAGGCATATAGAAAGTGAAAAGTTGAAGGAGATGAAGGACTGATAGACTATGCTGATTGAAAGTATACAACCCCTTATACCCATAGTAATCGTTCTTGTGACGACTCTCCTCATATCTCTGTCAGGGAAAAAGCCGAATCTGCGGGAATTTTGGTCCTTAGCCGGCGCTGTGCTGACCTTCATATCCGTGGCGGTCATGGTTCCGGTAATAATGCACGGAGGTAAGATTGTATATACCCTCTCGACCATAGCGCCTGGCATCTCCCTCAATTTCAGAGTAGACGCACTCTCCTTGATTTTCGGTATTGTATCTTCTTTTCTCTGGATTTTCGCGACGTCATATAATATTGGCTATATGAGGTCCTTGGATGAGCATGCTCAGACACGGTATTACACATGCTTCGCCATTGCTATACTCGGGGCCCAGGGTGTTGCCTTTTCTGGAAGCCTTTTTTCGCTATATCTTTTTTATGAGATCATTACCATTTTTACATATCCTCTCGTTGCCCACCATCAGGATCAGGATGGCTACGGTGGGGCGAAGAAGTACATCGTATATCTCATGGGTACATCAAAGGGGTTTCTCCTTCCGGCAGTGGTACTTACATGGGTTTTTACGGGTACCCTTGATTTTGCTGACAATATAACAGGCGGGATTTTTCCGAAAGATGCTAACGGTGTGTGGGTGAGTGTCACCTACGTGCTATTTATTGCAGGGTTCGCAAAGGCTGCCATTATGCCTCTCCACAACTGGCTTCCTTCGGCTATGGTTGCACCTACGCCTGTGAGTGCGTTGCTCCATGCAGTGGCTGTTGTGAAAGCGGGTGTCTTCTGCATCTCTAGAGTGATGCTTTCCACTTTCGGTGTGGAGTTGTTGCAGAACCTTAATTTGGGTCTTTACACGGCATACGCGGTCTCCTTCACTATACTGACGGCTTCGGTGATAGCACTTACAAAAGATGATCTGAAGGCAAGACTTGCATACTCCACCGTGAGTCAGCTTTCCTATGTTGTCCTTGGGATAGCTCTTCTTGACGTGCCCGGTATTACCGGTGGTATTATCCATATAGTGAATCACGGCTTCAGCAAAATCACCCTGTTTTTTTGCGCTGGAGCCATTTATGTGGCAACCCACAAGAAAAAGATTAGCGATATGGCAGGCATAGGATATGCAATGCCCTTTACCATGGGTGCTTTTGCCATTGGCTCTTTGAGTATGATAGGAGCTCCCCCCGTGGCAGGTTTTGTCACGAAATGGTATTTGCTGAATGGTGCTTTGGAGATCCATAACATCCCTATCCTTGTCGTGCTCATGGCAAGCACGATCCTGAACGCCGGTTATTTTGCGCCCATAACGATCAAGGCATTTTTCGAAGGAAGAAAGCAGGGATGGACAAAGGCTGATATAAAAGAGGCACCTATCACGATGGTAGTCCCTCTTGTGCTTGCTTCGCTTATCTCAGTTGCTCTCGGTCTCTTTCCGAGCTTTTTCACTAATCTCATAGGAAGGCTCTTCTCATGATACTAAAGTGGATTGAGTTTCTGCGGGCCCATATGGGCGGGTTAAAGACGGTTTTAATTGTTTACCTGGTAGCCTTGGGTGTGTTTGATGTCATGCAGTCGCGGGTCCACGCCCACTATCTGATTGATAAGATCTATTTATACTGGACCCTATTCGGGAGTATAGGTTGTTTCATCCTTATTAAAGTAGCAAAGGGTATTGCCCATCTATTTCTGGGAAAAGACGAGGATTTTTATGGATAAGTGGATTCATCCGGCTATCTTTTTTTTCATCGGGAGTCTCCTGCTTCCTTTCTTTAAAGGGAAAGCAAAGAAAGGGCTGGCCCTTCTTATCCCCATCCTTTCTATTATCGACGTAGCCATGATGCGCGAGGGAATGTACGGCGTTTGCCGCTTTCTTAATACGGACATTCTTATTGGCAGGGTGGACAAACTGAGCCTTATCTTTGCCTGGGTCTTTACCATCATGGCCTTTCTCGGCGCTCTTTATGGTCTTCACCGGAAGGAAGACGGACACTACATAGCCGGTTCCTTTTATATCGGGGGTTCCTTAGGGGCCATCTTCGCAGGGGATTATCTGACACTCTTTGTGTTTTGGGAAGTCATGGCTTTCTCGTCGGTCTTCCTTGTCTGGTATCGGAGAGTGCAGAGGTCTGTTGACGCTGGGTATCGCTACCTCTTGGTGCACGTCTTTGGCGGACTCTGTTTCTTTATGGGCATGATGCTCTATTATTCAAAGACAGGTAATTTTGTTTTCACGAGAATTCTGCCGGATCATGCCGGTGTCGCAGAATATCTTATTCTCGCCGGTTTTTGCCTTAATGCGGCTGTCATCCCCCTTCATGCGTGGCTCCCTGATGCGTATCCTGAATCTACGGTAGAAGGAGCGGTGCTTATGTGTGCTTTTACCACGAAAACCGCTGTCTATGTGCTTGCGCGGGGTTTTCCCGGGTTTGAGGTGCTGGCCATAATGGGGACCGCCATGACGGTGTACGGGGTGTTCTACGCTGTTATAGAAAATGATATACGTCGGGTCTTGGCTTACCATATTGTAAGTCAGGTGGGATACATGGTTGCTGGTGTGGGAATTGGGACGGACCTTGCCCTTAATGGGGCGTGTGCACATGCGTTTGCCCATATCCTTTACAAGGCGCTCCTATTCATGGGCGCTGGGTCGGTGCTGTATATGACGGGTACGGCAAAACTGTCTAAGTTGGGTGGACTCTATAAGTATATGCCCCTCACGATGATTTTCTACATTGTAGGCGCCATATCTATTTCGGGATTCCCGTTCTTCAGCGGTTTTGTGAGCAAATCAATGATTACTGCGTCAGCCCATGAGACAGGGAGGCTCTGGCTCTTCACTTTCATGAACCTTGCTGGGATCGGTACATTCCTTTCGGTGGGCCTGAAGGTTACGTATTTCGCATTTTTCGCCAAAGAAGCACCCATAAAGGCGAAAGAGCCTCCAAAGAACATGCTCTGGGCTATGGGACTTACATCTGCCTTATGTTTTATAATCGGTATTTATCCTGATTCACTTTACGCACTTCTGCCGTATAATGCCGAATATCATCCGTACACGTCTCACCACTTTGCAGAGATGTTGCAGATATTATCTTTCACCGGTCTTGTATTCTTCCTCCTAGTGAAAAAACTGAGTCCTGAAGACAAGATGAATTTGGATCTCGACTATTTCTACAGGAAGGGCGGGAAAATCTTTATGTGGATAGATAACAAGATCATTGCTCCCATTGATGGATTCTGGGGTGAATTGTATAAGACATTGGCGCTTAAGGCGCTTTTCGGAAAGGCCAAAGCTTCGTATGGCTTCGATAGGCACGTAATCGACGGAATCGTGGACGGATCAGCTTTGACCGTAAAGACTGTCGGGTTGGTGGTGAGGAAGCTTCAGACGGGGAAAATTCAGGCCTATATCGGTATGGCTTTGGTGATATTTTTCTCCATCGTCTGGTTTATTACAATGGGTAGGTAAATAAATGATGCATATGGACCAAATTTTGATAATGAACCACTTAGATTTTCCGATTCTATCGACAACGATATTTTTACCACTTGTAGGGGCATGTCTGCTCCTCTTTCTTCGCAATGACACGGTTATAAAGGTGACGGCTTCCGTTACGGGCCTGATCAACTTCGTGATATCCCTTCTTCTCTATGTGGATTTCAACGTTGCGACACACCTGTTTCAGTTTGGCGAGATGAAGGCGTGGATCCCGGCATACAATATCAATTATGCTCTAGGTATTGACGGAATCACTATTTTCTTAATCCTTCTGACCACATTTCTTACACCTCTATGCGTTCTCTCTGCTTGGTCCGCCATACAGACCAGGGTGAAGGAGTTCATGTTCTGCATTCTTATGATGGAGAGTGCCATGATCGGGGTCTTCTGCGCCTTGGATTTTATTCTTTTTTATGTGTTCTGGGAGGCTATGCTTATACCCATGTATCTTCTGATCGCCGTATGGGGCGGTCCGAGGAAAGATTATGCGTCTATTAAGTTTTTTATCTACACACTGTTTGGGAGCGTCTTTCTACTTGTTGCTATTATTGCTCTATATCTGAACAATCAGACATTCTCTATTCCTGCGGCGATGTCCGGGAACTATAGTTTTACGTTCCAGTTCTGGGTTTTTTTGGCTTTCGCTCTTGCATTTGCTATTAAAGTGCCTATGTTCCCATTTCACACTTGGTTGCCAGCAGCGCACACCGAGGCACCCACTGTGGGGAGTGTTTTTCTCGCTAGTGTTCTGCTCAAAATGGGGACCTACGGATTCCTGAGATTTTGCCTTCCTGTGACGCCGCAGGCGAGCGTATACTTTGCCCCTCTCATGATCGTTCTATCTGTTATAGGGATTATCTACGGAGGTTTGGTCTGTCTGAGTCAGACAGACATGAAGAAAATGATTGCATATTCAAGTGTGGCCCATATGGGGTTTGCCACGCTTGGCATATTCGCCTTTACGCTTTTCGGGTTTGAGGGAGCCCTTCTCCAGATGCTGAATCATGGTGTAACCACAGGCGGACTTTTTCTGTGTGTCGGCATTATCTATGAGAGGACACATAGTCGCGAGATATTTGACAATGCCGGGTTAGGTAAGATCATGCCAGTATATACTGGTTTATTCGGTCTATTCGCAATCTCCGGCTTTGCGTTTCCCGGTACCAATAACTTTGTAGGGGAGCTTTATATATTGTTAGGAACGTTCCTGCAGCATAAAGTCGCGGGATTCTTCGCTGTTGTGGGGGCGATTTTGGCTGCGGCCTATATGCTCCGCCTGCTGAAGCAAATTGTGTGGGGCAGAGAGGATAAGAGGATAATTCCTGACATGAATGCCAGAGAAATCATCTATCTCGTTCCGTTGGCGGTATTTGTGATATGGATGGGATTATTCCCCCGTCCCTTTGTGCTGACTGTGGAAAAGACGCTGATGCATCTCAGCAGCCAACTACAGACTTATCTCCATTAAGGGGTTTGATTATGGTTACACTTCTGTTGCCTGAAATTTCGATCTTTCTTCTGGCTGTGATCTTTTTGTTTATTTCCATCAAAAAGAACAAGTCAGAAACCTCTCTCTCCTTTGCCAAATTTGTTTCCATAATACCCTTTGTGATTTCCATTTTCTGTGTCTCTGGAAGAGGGTTGCTCTTTAGTGGTGCCTACAGCATTGATCTCTTCTCTCAGTTATTTAAAGTTATGCTCGCGTTCGGGTTCTGTGTTGTTGTTTTCATGCTTGAAAATACGGACGATATTGAGAGGGAGTACGTCGCTGAGTATTTTATGTTCCTGGCTTTCTCGGTGTTGGGACTTATGATGCTGGTCAGTTCTGTTGAGCTAATTTCGATCGTAATCGCCCTTGAAGTTTCTTCGTACAGTCTTTATGTGGTTGTTCCCCTCCGGAAGGGACACTCAAAAATGCAGTGGGAGGCAGCGATTAAGTATCTTTTCTTCGGTGCCATATCCACAGGGGTTATGCTCTATGGTATGAGTTTCATTTATGCCGCTTGCCGATCGACATTTCTTGCCGATATCGTCCTGACGTTCCCTACTTTAGTGGGCCATCCTTTAGGCATTGTTGCGCTCATCATGACGCTCTCGGGATTCTTTTTTAAACTGTCACTTTTTCCTTTCCATTTCTGGGCTCCTGACATCTATGAAGGGGCTTCAAATGTCACAACCACGTTCATTGCTACCATACCGAAAATTGCAGGTGCGGCCCTTTTAATCAGATTTACCATGATAGCGCCGTCATTCTACATGCAGTTCGTCAATATCCTTGTTATTCTTGCGGCTCTCTCCATGACTTTTGGCAATATCGTAGGTCTTGTTCAGAAAGATGTGAAACGGCTTTTGGCCTATTCTGGGATCGCTCATGCTGGGTACCTGCTGATGGGTGTTCTTGCGCTTACAAGAGACGGTAATGCTGCGGCTGTGTACTACATTGCCATCTATCTGCTCATGAACCTTGCCTGCTTGTATGTTGTCGTACTTCTTGCGAATAAAGGGGAAAATGTGGAGCTTGATGACCTTATGGGGCTATCTCGACGGGCACCTGTTCTTGCCCTTACCCTTGCCGTGGCTGCATTCTCTCTTGCTGGTATCCCTCCTACAGGGGGTTTTACAGGTAAGCTTTTCCTCTTCACCAGCGCATTTAAGCAGGGCCATTTGACCCTTGTAATCATAGGCGCTGTGAATACCGTCATTTCGATATTTTATTATCTTAACCTTGTCCGGATGAGCTATTCAAAAGAGGCGCCACCCAACAATAGCAATCCTATCAAGCTTACGTTCAATCAGAAGATGGTCTGTTATGTCCTTGTATTTATGATTCTCTACATGGGCATTCTACCAAAAAGCATCTTCGGGCTTTTCAAAGCCGCTCTGTAAGTCGACCCCGAAGACTCAGAAGACCGCTGTCTCGCCCTGAGGTAAGTAAGTCACCATACCTCTTGCTAAATTGTAGCATTTCATAATTACAGATACCGGCGATCAGATTGAAGCGTAAGCCGAAATGCTTTCTGCGGTTGCGATATTGATCCGCCACGATTTTGAAGCGTGTTGAGTACACACTTGCTTGAAATGGCATGATTGTGTTGCTTGTCTTCCTTACTTAAAGGGTTATCCTTCATACCACGTCTTTGGGAGACTGTTCTTAATCCAAGATAGCCGTGTCAGTCTCAATCATTGTCTCCGGTTTTGCATGTATAGCGGATAAAGTCGTGCCTGCTGGAAAAAGATGTACAGATGATTTAGCTGTGTTTTTTATAGTATGGCGTTTTTTCTTGCCTGAGGACCAGATACTTTAGGACGTTCTTAAAACCACTTCATATTCCATATTACTCTTCAATAAAGCTTTCCGTAAAGGATAAAGCAAAGGGATGGTGCGGTATCTCATTTAAGCCCGAAGCTGGCTGCGATATGGGTATATGGTATTCCCCCGTAAGGCCAGCAAAACATATCTTCTATACCACAGCTTAGGTGTCCTCCCATGTCGCAGATGCTTTGCCGTATAGGCAGTATTTCAACCATCTTTTTGCGCTTTACCCCTGCTATTCGACGAAATTTCTCATCCGTATAGTTTTGTAACATCTCATATTTCATGGATGTCAGCTTATGCCTTTTTACTTGTTTTGGTAAGAGGGGGTAATTTCGAAAGAGGTCTATTTTGATTGCCGCCAGTATTGCAAATTGAATGGTGCTGAGGATTGCCGGAGAGACAGGCTGGTCGTGAGACTGGCGTGGTGAGGCTTTGTGTTTTTTTCTGCTGGAGAAACAACCATAGAGATACCGGAAATATGTTCGTTCTCATTCTCTGGACAGCGTTGGTGCTTTGGTGGCCTCAGGCGATGTAATGTCGTGTGGGGAAGCAACACAAAAAAAGGTCATACTCAGGCTAATCTTTGGAATACATTTCGTAGGATATTGGCCCATCTTTTCGGTGTTCCTGGCCCTGGCTGTAGCTTGCAGATGAGGCTGTCTGTTGAAACGGTGCTTACAAGATCTGGTGAGTTATGTTACTGGACGCACTGGTGGGGTGATGCCTCAGGAAATGCTGGGCTACCTTCTTAATCCTCTCCTATCACACGAACAAAGGGATAATTCTTAAGTTTCCTGAGGAATATCTCCTTCTTATCGTAAGGCACGTTTATGGCATAGGTGCCTTTCGGGAGCCTGTATTTCCGCAAATGAAGGTTCAGGTTACGGAAGGTGCGGTAAGGAGAATCAGCACACTTTGCGAGGACATTTACATGAGTCTCCTGCTCAAGCTCAAGAGAAATCTCGGTCACGATAACGGGCTTGTAAAGGTCTTTTTCTTCGAGAGTTATACCCAACCTCTCTCTGTCTGTGATGATCTCTTTAATAGCGACAATTCGGAAGATGTACCTCTCTGTCTCCTCAGGCAGAGAGAGCTCAAAGAAGTCGGAGGTTTGTTGGTTTTCTATGGCTTCTCTCAACCGGCCTGCGCCTGCGTTGTATGCTGCCATGGCAATAAACCAGTCACCGAATTCAGCGTAAAGCCTTTTCAGATGGGCTAGGGCGGAACGAGTTGCTTTTTTGATGTTGTATCTATCATCCAAGTGCTCGTTAATATATAAGCCTTCTCTTTTTCCTGTTTCTTTGATGAATTGCCAGAGGCCCGCAGCATTGGCTTTTGAAACGGCTCTCGGATTGAGGTAGCTTTCATTTATTGCAAGATAGATGAGATCGGGAGGCATTCCTGCCTTTTGTATTTCGTTGCTGATCATGCTGTAAAATTTCAGGTACCTTTTTGTAATTATGACAAGAAGGCCTTTATTCTCGAGGAATTGAAAGAACTCCCTCTCGAACCTTTCTCTGTTGTCATCTTTACTAAGGGAGACCTTTTTTTCGCAAAGCTTCAATGAATCGGTCAAGTGGTCAGTTGTGTAGATGTCGGTTTTAGCTGTGATGCGCACTACTTCCTTCTCAATGTCGTAAACTCTTTTTTCGAGGGAACCTGGTTTTTTCGAGGGAACCTGTGCATAGCCCCGCGCCGGGAGGGCCAGAAGAAGAATGGCTGCCAAGACCGGTAGACAAAGAAGGAGAAGGTTCCACAGGGAGTGACTGGATGGGCTTATTGTGGCACCGGGGCATCGAGAATCTGCCACCATCCGGACATGAGGATTCCCATCTTCAATTGTGTCAATCTCCAGTAGACTGTACTGGGACGGTTTTTTATTAATTTTTGAGTTCATTTTTTAACATACCTTCTATGATTGTTGCCGGACGCTTCCGAGCGCCCGGATTGTTGGACCGAGACCCAAGACTTGTGTTTACGGGGCTACTAACCTGCATTCTTGACCTAGTGGCGGAGCGCTATAATACGATTGTTTATCCGGTTTATGAGGTTCTTCATATCTACCTGCAGAGAAGCCAAACTTTCGTATTTCTTTTTGTATATTGCGTTGATTTCAGCTTTCCAGTATTCTAGAACCTCGACTTCGTACCTATTCTGTTCAATTTCAAACTTCTTTTTGAGTTCTCTCGCGAGCCTCTCGTTTATCTCCATAGAATCTCTCCTCCCTTTCTTTTATAATGTGTCTGTACATCACGATGAAAGCCATACCATGATAAAAACTGCGGAGCAATATAAAATCATACTTTTTCACAGCATGAGCAAAGATATAGATGTCCCCAATAGAAAGCCAATGAGATGGATCGCAACACTCCAAGACAGCGCCGGAAGAGTACGGCAGAGGAGAAAGGTGCCCTTCTTGACGTCGGTGCATCCCAATAGTAAAAAAGTTACCTTCCTCGTGCCCACGAAGAATCTTATGAGGAATATGATAAAATTACTGTGTCTCTGCATAGTTTGTTGGCCAGAGAAATTCTTGAGCGAAGAAGTTCGTATTTTTCGTCATGGTTCTGCCGAGGAAGAAGAAAGTACAGGTTCCGAGCATAGCGCCCTCGTGAAGGCCATAATATAACGTACCCAAGGCACATGTATTTGAGTTTGAAAAAGATGCCTTCAAGGAGGACCGCGTTATTTCACCCTTCAGAAACGCACCCAAGACAACCGCAATATAATCATACTGTATAAGATAAGCACCCACAATGTACATTCTATATAGATTAGGGAAGAGAGGTCAATACAAGATTGACCGGCAGTTTGGAAAACGACTGTGTTCAACCGAGGAATACCTCGGAGTTCCAAGTTTTCCAGCCGCCGTTCTCATTGTCCTTGTTTCTCTCGTTTTTCTCTTGCACAATTTCATGAGAAGAATGCCGACCTGAAGGGGGATACAGATCGGAACGGCAAGGAACATCATAGTTACAGATATCAGGTGTAGGAGTGATAAGGGTGGATGGGATTACAATAAGGAGGATGGCGTGCCTTCTCCGGACCAAACTGTCTTTACTTTGCAATATTCATTCTATTAAGTATGAGAAGGATTATTGGTGCCTCAAGATGCCAAAATAATAACATGGCAGAGAAAATACCACAAATCTCTTGACCGATATATTGTCTTTATATGGTATGCCATATATCCGAGGAGGAGGGAAGCGTTAACCTATACATATTTTATATCATTTAGGGGCTTAACTAGAACAGGATAGACTGATATTTTAAACTGGTGGCTAGCGAATGAAAAACAAGTACGTGAACCGTTCAAAAATATTGGAAGCGAAATTCAGGTTGTCTACCCCCTTTAAGTAATGGCGCATACTATACCTAATATATCACTTGAGGAGGGAAAAACTATGGGACATGTACTCCATACTCATACCAAGACAACTCCGGTGGTAGTGCGTAGAGAAATACAAAATAGTCAAGAAAGCCTGCAGCACGTTATGGCGTGAACCCAAACAATATTGAGAAATGGAGAAAAAGAGACTTTGTCCATGAATACACCTATGGGACCGAAGGTCATCCGTTCCAGAAGTCTGAAGATGCGATTGGTCTTCAAGCTGCCTTATGGACGATACTCTGACATTTACAACGACATGGATTGATTGCCCCAAGAGAAGAAGTTCATGTGGATATAGCCGAGGTACAAAAAAAGGTAGGCTATATTTATCATCGACAGAACATCAAAGTTAATTGCATGATGAATCGACAAGAGCTTAAGCCCAAGAGTTTTCTCAAGCATCTCAATCGGACGGATAACGGCATCCGGTTTACCAACCGTGTCTGTCATCGCCATGGGATTAGAATCCCTGGACTAACGGCCAGGTAGAACTGCTGTATCAAGGAAGCGACTGTTAGCTACCATTACGGCTTAAAAGAATACCTCCATGTATTTCTCATGGCGTACAATCTGACAAGTCGTTTGAAAACACTTATAAGGAAAATCTCCTTATGATTTCATCAGAAATATATGGACGCTTGAGCCTGGAAGATTTACAGGTAATCCAAACCATTTTAATGTGTGGGGGGGGGTAGAAAGTATCAAATTTTCTGTTCATCTCAGCTCAATTCGCGAAGTTCCCAGCGAGATAATGTATTTGAGTGCTTCGTCTACCGTCATCCGAAGAAACGTCAGTTTCTGCTCCGGAACCATGACCAGAAATCCGGATGTAGGGTTGGGCGTAGTAGGTATGAAGACAGAACAGATCGTTCCGAGTCCATCAATTGAGGTCCGTCTTGTGATGAAGCCCATCGCGCGGGTGTCCTTAGACGGGAAATCCACGAGGACCACTTCCTTGAAGGCCTTCTTCGTTTGGGAGGAAAAAGTGTCCGTCATGTCTTTCACAGCGTTGCATATGCTTTTGACAAAAGGTATTCGGGTCAGAAGTGCCTCGCCCAGGCAGAGTATCTTATTCCCCACGAAATTGGCGGCAAAGATGCCGGTGGCGTATGTAATCAGGACAAACAGTAACAACCCGGTGCCCGGGATATAGAATTTCATGCCGGTAATGGTCCATGTGACTTGTTGGATGACAGGATAGATCATCGCGTCCACCGACGAGACGACCACATAGATAACATATATGGTTATAATGACCGGAATAAGGATGAAAAGGCCGGCGAGGAACTTTGTTTTTACATGTTTCGTGATGTCCATGTCGAAGTAATAGTATCTTTGTACAAAGATAAAGTCAAACCGCAAATCAGGATTGCGGTGAGATCTTCCCCGTAAGCAACGGAAGGCCTATTTGGCGGAGAAAAGTCCCTCTGCGAAGTCCTCGGCGGAGAAGGGAATAAGGTCATCAATCTTCTCGCCGACGCCAATATACCGTATAGGCATTTTCATGAGATGGGCGATGGGTAGAATGAAGCCTCCTTTCGCGGTTCCGTCAAGCTTTGTCACTACGATGCCGGTGACTTCGAGGACTTCATTGAATGTCTTGACCTGAGCCAAGGTGTTTTGTCCTGTTGTGGCATCCACTACGAGCAGGACCTCATGAGGTGCTCCATTGACCTCTTTGGAAATGACCCTCTTTATCTTCTTCATCTCTTCCATGAGATTTGCTTTTGTGTGGAGCCTGCCGGCGGTATCCAGTATTACTATATCCGCCGCCCTTGCCTTCGCGGCTTTAGTGGCGTCAAAGGCGACCGCAGCTGGGTCGGAGCCTTCGGCGTGTTTCACTACATCTACCCCCAGCCGCTCAGCCCACACTTCAAGCTGTTCTACGGCAGCCGCCCTGAAGGTGTCACATGCGCCAAGGAGCACCTTCTTTCCACAGTTCTGGTAAATGGCGGCAAGTTTTGCTATTGTGGTCGTCTTGCCTACTCCGTTCACCCCGAGGGTCAGTATAACAAAAGGTTTCTGGGAGTCTACTGAAATCGGCTTTTCTACCGGCCTGAGGAGTTCCCCAACCTTCTGTTTCATAGCAGGCTCTATATCTTCCATATTTCTTATAAGACCACGTTTCCATTTCTCTTTCAGTGCATCCACTAGGAACTCCGTTGTCTCGAATCCTGCATCAGACAAAATCAGGGCTTCTTCAATAGCCTCAAAGTCCCCTTCATCTATCTGCTTGCCTTTGACGGCCCACTCAATCCTTGTCCGTATCTGATCCCTTGTTTTGGAAAGACCGTTTTTTATCTTCTCAAAGAAACCCATAAACCAACCTTATTCATTGTTTTTGTCTGTGAAGATTCAAAAGAGTGCGCTAAGACCGACTCTATTTCTTTTAAACCTTCCTCAAAAATGTTTCTTCATTGCACATATGGTCATATGTTTCTCTTGACCGGTGATTCATTTTCCTGAGCATTCCACTCTCGGCAGTCAGGCTGAGAGGCCTATGGCGGGGGATGAAGAGACAGTGTGGTTTCTTATTCTTGCGCTGCTTGAACATAAGGTTTGCCGCACACTTTACAGACCCCCTCTTCGTTTACGACCCCTATGCAGGCTTCGTCACTGCAGAGTATTCTTGTCGAGAGATCAATTTCATCGTCGTGCTCCGTCTCGTCGCCTTCCGAGTCCAGTAGTTTGCCGCATGAATAGCAGTAGGAGCCAAGCTTGATAACATCTGCGTTACAGTGTGAACAACGGACGGTTTCGCTTTCGGTCGCGCATTTCTCGCATATCATAATATGTCCCCTCGGTTTCGTTATCTTGTGGCCCGGACCAGCTTCTTCACTTTGCCGTTTTCAAACTCGACATACACAGTGTCCGCATTGTTGGGCAGAAGCTTCCACTTCGGCTTATACGTCCAGATTATTAGGTTCTCAGGCGTTTTGGCTACAACATCCGGTTCCCCGAAACTCCTCTTGACATCATCTTCGCCCTGATCAATGAGGGAACTGTCGAGAAGCAGTTTCTTTTCATCTTTGCCAAAAAAGGAGAAAAAACCCTTTTTTGACGATGCTGTTGAGAACGCTTTGGCCTCTTGCGCGGGGTTCGTTTCTTTAACCGAGGCGGTGGCTTCTGGCATCGGCTCTGTATTTTTTTTCGCGCTCTTGAAAAGGCTGCATGACGAGAGAAGGGCACAACAAATTGCAAGGCAAGCAAGACGCAGAAATAAACGGTCTCGAGAAGTTTTCCACAAATTTTGTGGAAAACATGTTAATAAGTTGAAGGAATGTATTCTTAACTCATTGAAAAAACATACGATTGTTTTCTTTTGTGCGAAATATAGCCAGCTGAAAATATCAGTAATATCAAGTACTTTACCAATTAATGTGTTGGTGCGGATATCATTTTTCATGGAAATTAGATTAGCATGTGTCCTTAAAATTATCAATGGATTATGTGAAGGTGTCTTTTTGATGCTTTGTAAAGTCTTTCCATTATTGCCCTCCCGAGGCCAGTTTCCGGTACCGCGTCGGCATATATGATATCCACGTCTTTACGGTCCAATTCTATCAGGAAGGAAAAGAAGTGGGCTGCGGCCTCCCTCAGGTCGCCGTTTTCTGAGAGCGTCCTTACATGTCTGGACATTGGTTGTCCGGAGGGTTTCATGAAAGAGAGATACGAGGATCTGGGATTGGTGATCTCCTCGGACGAACTGATGATCTTGAGCGGAGTGTGGGGGGCATAATGAAACGGGAGTTCTCCCGGAGACTCGCATGACCCGTCTTCGACCTTCTCGTAAAGCGGCATTATTACTGAGGAGAGGTCCTCAAGGCTAATTGCCCCATGTCTGTGTAAGCGGGTTATGCTGTCCGTAACTGAGACGATGGAGGACTCTATGCCAAAGGAACTGTTCCCGCCGTCGAGTACTATGAGGGGGCTGTCATTGAACATTTCGGCCACATGGGACGCCTTGGTGGGACTCATGTAACCGAAAGGGTTTGCGCTGGGAGCCGCAACTGGACGTCCTAGGAGTCGTATGAGGTTGAGCGCGACCGGATGGGAAGGCATGCGTATACCGACTGTAGAAAGGCCTGCGGTTACGATGTCTGGGACAAGACTGTTCTTTCTCAGAATAATTGTGAGAGGTCCTGGCCAGAAGCGTTCAATGAGCAGGGCCGCCTTGGGAGGGACGGCCTCAGCGTATCGGAATATCCAGTCTTTCTCACCTATGTGGATTATGAGCGGATCAAAGTGTGGCCTCTTTTTGATTTCGAAGATTTTTGCCACCGCCATGGCATTCATGGCATCGGCCCCGAGGCCGTAGACCGTCTCCGTCGGAAATGCGACTGTATCTCCTGCTCGGAGCGCCTCAACCGCGCGCTCTATTGAAAGAAGTTTGAATCCATCTAGAATTTCCACATCTTCATCCTATTTGTAAGGCAGGCGCCCATGAAGAGTAACTTCAGTTACGCCTTAGTTCACGTGGTTGACCACCATGAAGTCAGAGGCGAACCCGGAAATCTCATTCCGAAACCGTCTGCCCGGACCCGGCATGTTTCCCGGTACACCTAAGGGTATTGGCACAATTTAGGCTGTTGTCCGGAAGATAAGGGGGAGGTGAAACACAACCTACATGCCGTACGCGACATATATTCGAGACCGTACCTGTCACGCGGATATACCTCAGGTTCAGGTTTTTTGCTCTTAGAGGTCATGCCTGTTTCATCCGTTTCCTCGTGGACTCCTTGAAACCATTTCATATCCTATCCTAGGATAGTACCGCCTATTTCGGATAGCTTGCCTAAAGATATGCAGAATAATAGCCATTATTATTAAGTTCTGGTATTCCAAAGCTTAACACAAGCTATCCTTCTTCCAATAATTTTAAAGATAATTAGGATACATTCTTTACAACAGATAGTCAAACAAGCCTTTCTCTTCCCGGTTTTCCCGCGAAGTATGTCTGCTGGTCCGAGGGTATCTTATCTTCACCCAGTCCTATTGGACCGGTTTTTGAGGTGAGGCATCCTCTATGGAACTTCCAATTCGAAATGAATAACATCGGCACGAACTTTCCGGGCAAAATAGGCCGGGAACGTGATTTTATTGTGAAAATATGAACATAATTCTATTGACAACATATATGGGTATGTTTAGAATTTAGCATTCAAGTAATACGATTATTAGCGGGTATATCCAACATTAAATCAGGAGGGTTCAGATGGCAGAAGAACAGAAGTTTTATCCACCGAAGGAGTTTGTCGAGCAGGCATATGTTGACAGCCGCGAACAGTATGAAAAAATGTGGAAACAGTCAGTCGAGGATCCGGAGACATTCTGGGGAGACGTAGCGTCGGAATTATTCTGGTATAAAAAATGGATCAAAGTAAACCGGGAAGATTTCTCTAAAGGTGAAGTGGAATGGTTCATTGGCGGGAAAACCAACATAACCTATAACTGCCTTGATGCTCAGATCAAGAAAGGCAGAGGCGATAAAACCGCTATTATATTCCAGGGCGAGCCCGAAGACGATGTGGTAAAACTGAGCTACAAAGAGATGTTGGTTGCAGTGTCGAAATTTGCAAACGTGCTGAAGAAAAAAGGCGTACGGAAAGGCGACAGGATTGCCATTTACCTCCCCATGATATACCAACTCCCGATCGCAATGATGGCATGCGCAAGGATCGGCGCAATCCATACAATCGTGTTCGGCGGTTTCTCCGCTGAAGCTCTTCGCGACAGAATCTTAGATGCCGGTGCAAAATTACTCATTACTGCTAACGGATACTGGCGTTCAGGCAAGCACGTGAGCTCCAAGGCAAATGCGGATATCGCATGCGACCTCTGCTCGCAGCAGGGTCACACTGTAGATAAAGTGATCGTGGTAAAGAGACTGGCAGGTTTTGACGTCCCAATGAAAGAGGGAAGAGATTCCTATTTTGAGGATGAGCTCGCGGCTCCCGACATCAGTGACGTGTGTACGCCTGAGTGGCTGGATGCGGAAGATCCCCTGTTTATTCTCTATACGTCTGGTTCTACGGGCAAACCGAAGGGTGTGCTCCATACCACCGGCGGATACATGACCTATGCCTACGCCACATTTAAATACATTTTCGACTATAAAGACAAAGACGTTTTCTTCTGTAGCGCCGACATTGGCTGGGTAACGGGCCATTCTTATATCGTCTACGGACCGCTCACCAACGGTGCAACCTCCATCGTCTTTGAGTCGGTTCCCACTTACCCGAACCCAGACAGGTTCTGGCAGATCATCGAGAAGTTCAAAGTCAGCATATTCTATACTGCGCCGACCGCGATCAGGGCCCTTATGAAAGACGGCGAGAAATGGCCACAGGGCAGAGATATGTCCGCACTGAGGCTCCTTGGCTCAGTTGGAGAGCCCATCAATCCTGAGGCGTGGCTCTGGTACCACAAGTATGTTGGCAGAGAGAAATGCCCCATCGTTGACACTTGGTGGCAGACAGAGACGGGCGGCATCCTCATTACTCCTCTTCCGGGTGCATGGCCCACGAAGCCAGGCGCAGCGACCCTCCCATTCTTCGGCGTCGATGCTCACACGTTGAAAGCACGGTCATCGGGCAATCAGCCTTGGGAAGACACGGAAGTAAACGAGCAGGGCGAGCTTTGCATCGGAAGGTCTTGGCCCGGCATGATGAGAGGCGTATTCGGCGAGCCTGAGAGATTCTTCAATACCTATTTTGTCCAGCAGCCCGGTTTCTACTTCTCCGGCGATGGCGCAAGAAGAGATGAGGATGGCTACTTCTGGCTCCTCGGGCGCGTTGATGACGTTGTGAACGTATCCGGTCACAGGATGGGCACGGCGGAAGTCGAGGCAGCACTTAACTCGTTCACGACGTCAGTTGCGGAGTCGGCAGTCGTCGGTTTCCCGCACGATGTAAAGGGTGAGGATCTTTATGCGTACGTTATTTTGAAAACTGGCGTGGAAGGCAGTGATGCCCTAAAGAAAGACCTAGTAGCCCACGTGAGAAAAGAGATCGGTCCTATCGCGTCTCCTGGCAAGATTCAGTTCGTATCAGGTCTGCCGAAGACAAGATCGGGCAAGATTATGAGAAGAATCCTGAGAAAGGTTGCCGCTGGCGCGATTGACGAGCTCGGCGACACCACGACTCTTGCCGATCCTTCAATTGTTGATGAGATCGTGAAAGGCAGACAGTAAGATTCATTTTGCTTGGCAATGAGAAGGCCCCCGGGAAAGAGAATCCCGGGGGCCTTCTTTATCGTGGCCCCTTAAACAGGCAAAGCACAATCTGCGGGAAAGTTTTAGCCGATGGAAGATATATTGAGGCGATATGATAATCAGGTAACAGGAGATGGACCGTTGAAAGCAGGGTCCATACAAACCCTGCAAAGATGGATAGTGAGAATGTGATGGTTCCGGAAAATCCGATGGACAGAGATTGTGTCCTTAATAGTACAAAAGATTATCATGTGAACAGCCTGACCAGTCTGGGATGGGAGTTGACCGTCTGCAATGCCCTTTATCCCGATGAGACTCCACTGAGGAAGTTGCTCAAAGTTAACCAATCTTATGGGAATCTCCTGTACGATTACCTGAGCCGATTTGTACCTTTCAAAGAGATGAGGAGAGTCATAGAGATAGGGGGAGGGTATGGTTTTCTAATGAAGGATTTTCTGACTCGAGACAAATCGCTCAATGTTTGCATGCTTGATATATCTCCGTTCCTTCTCCAAAAACAGCGAGAAACGTTGGGGGGTCTTCACGTCTCTTTTAGGCAGGAGGATTTTCTCGAAACCGATCCGACCTCCATTGCTGTTTTTGATCTAGCCATTATGAACGAGAACCTCGGTGATTTTCCCACTCTTACTCGCATCCGATACGATGCCATGCAGTCAGGCATGGAGACGGACAACCCGTCTCTTAAAAAGGCCATCCATTTTTTTGAGAGGTATAGACCCGACCTTCCGGACCGCGAAATATTCAATTTGAATATTGGCGCCATTGAAGCCCTCGAGAAGATTTGCGAATCGATGATCCCGTACATATTTCTGGGTGAGCACAGCTGTGAGGCTCGATCCCCGGAAGTCTTACGCACTATCATTCACGTCGACCCGACTGGTAATCCGGAGAGGATCCGCCTCAAAGGGCACGATGAGTATACGATCAAATTCTCATACCTTGAAAAAGTCGCCCTTGCCCACGGCTATAAAGCCATGCGGGGTCCTTTTGCCGATTTCGTGACCTTTAACCTGACAGGAAAAATTCTCTCTATTCTGAAAAACCCCAGTGTCTATGGGGATGAAGGGGAGATAATATGTCACTTCATTGAAGACCTTTATAAATATGAGTACCTTTTTCTCAGCAGAAATTGAGTTGGGCGGGCAGGTTGTGAGGACTTATGGGCCTTAAGTGTTCTGCAGTGCGCAAAAAAGCCGGAAAGACTTGCCTTTTGGACTTCTTTTGTTACCGGAAGCACCCTCTCATTACTGGTGCGTTTTAGTCAGACTGAAAAAAGAAAGTTCGAAAGGTTTTATGTTTTTTGGCGGTCTCAGAAGAGCAAAAACCACGACGATCCTGAAGATCTCAAGAATCGTAGTTGGGCCAAAAGGCCATTAGATAACTTCCGAAGGCATCTTTGGGTATACCCGATATGATTCTACCGATGATGGCTCCGAATCCATAGAAACTACATACAATGCCGTACTTCTGTGTATAGTCCTAAACGCCAAAACGTTGCCGGTTGAGGCGGGAACGATGGCAAGCCAGTCCCAGAGAGTGAATCAGAATGCTCCTGGGGCAACGGCTTAAAGGTAACGCTCCCTTTTTCAACCGACAGCATCATACACGAGGCCATAGTAATGGAGAGGAGGGAAGGAATGGTCATACTTCGGTGTAATCCTGTTCGTAAGGGCGTCCAAGTAGAGGGCATCCTATTCCATTGAGCATGGCAAATAGCGACACGAAAGTTAAGGTGGTACTGGCTATCAAGCCCGATGACCTCTCTTCCCGCTGAGGCGGAAATATCAATGGCCATGAGATCAGCGGTGGCGCCGAAGGTGCAGCAGAGCCAGAGTCCGCAGAAACTTGGTGCTTTAAACATTTGACCCATGCTAAGTGGTTTTGCGAAGACGACTGCAGCCGGCGCGGTGTTCGCTCTGCAAGCTTCCATCCTGCTTCGAGTGGGGGGATCTAATGGGTCCCTGTGATGATTAGGAGTACCACGCCCATGCCATTTAAAAAAGTCATAAAGATTGATTGAGCGTCTTTACTAAAGGCGAGGCAATGAACGCCGAGACGACGAATTTCAAGAGAGACAAGCCGATCCGCAAGACCTTTCTTGTCGGGAAACTAGCGTGTGGCGACCGAGATTGGCCCTCCGGATACGACATACCCGTGCTCTTGCACTCCTACGATGAATCATGTATGTGACGATAACTGTGTGCCGATGCTGGATGCGAATTTAGTCAGTATTGAGCCTGACACCGACGCCAGCTATCATTCTCTGGATATATACTTTCGATACTCTCCTGCAAAGAATGTGTGAACAAAGCAGACGTGGCAATAAATATCATGAAAGGCAGATTGCTTTGCATGACGGTAATTTTGAAAAAATATTCCAAGGTCTTCTGGAAAACACTGCATACATACACGGCGCCAAGACGCATGCCGATAATCATGGTCAGCATCACAAAAATCCATCTTCCCATATTTGCATACATTCCAAAAACTTATGTATTTTCCTTCGTCTACCCATCTCTTGGGTGTCTATCAAATGAAACCTCCAGTGCATTTTGCGCATGCCTGCAAAATATTATATTCGCAGAGATGTTCTCAAACTTTTTGTTTTATTTTTCACAAAATTGATGCTAAAGGAGTACTTGATCCGTATACGGTGAAAAAAGGGGCTTCAGGAAGCTTGCTATTGTCATGGCGAATAAATACGAGTGGAAGGAATTTTTATTCATCAGGGACTGGTTATTCTGTTGTAACCGGCAAGCAACTGTGGTATATATACCCTGTCTTTTAAAGGGATTCTTATTTTAGGCAGGGCGCAGGGAACACCTCAATATATCAGGAAGAAACAGGTAACGGAATTCACGAGCCTGAAGTTTCTGTGGTGAGTCAAGCGCAATAGTATGGCCAGTCGCCGAAACTGACTTCCAAAACGGCTTCGGAAGAAGGTCAATGGGCTAAATTGGCAAAAATCTCTTGACATGTCAAGGGAAAATGTTTAATATACACAAGTTTTTTTTTGCGGGTACATTCATCCCTATTATAGGGGATTATTTTTTTGGAGGTAAACGGATGCCAACTATTAACCAATTGGTGAGGCTGGGGAGGAAGGCCGTGAAGAAGAAGAGTTCGTCTCCTGCCCTTACGAACTGTCCTCAGAAGAGAGGCGTGTGTGTAAGGGTATATACGACCACTCCTAAAAAGCCGAACTCGGCATTGAGAAAGGTTGCCCGTGTAAGGTTAACTAACAGCATAGAAGTGACAAGCTATATACCGGGAATAGGGCATAACCTCCAGGAGCACTCAGTTGTTCTTATAAGAGGCGGAAGAGTCAAAGACTTGCCTGGCGTCAGGTATCACATCATCAGAGGTTCCTTGGATGCCAGCGGCGTGGCGAATCGCAAGAAGAGCAGATCAAAGTACGGTGCGAAAAGACCCAAACAATAGAGGAGTATAGGTATGCCAAGAAAAGGACATATAGCAAAAAGAGAGAGGATGCCTGATCTGAAGTATAATGATCTGATCGTCCAGAGGCTGATAAATTGTATCATGCTTGACGGGAAAAAGAGCACGGCGACGAAGATCGTGTATGGCGCTTTTGACATCGCTGAAGAGCGGCTGAAGGAAGAAGGGCTGAAAATATTTCAAAAAGCTATGGAAAATATAAAACCAGAACTGGAAGTGAAGGCGAGAAGGGTAGGCGGTGCGACCTACCAGGTTCCTGTCGAGGTAAGAGCCAACAGGAAGCTTTCCTTGGGAATAAGATGGTTGATCAGATATTCAAGAGATAGATCGGAAAGAACCATGATGGAGCGTCTTGCCGGAGAAATCCTTGACGCATATAACAATAAAGGCGGTTCAGTAAAGAAAAGGGAAGATACACACAAAATGGCTGAAGCAAATAAGGCTTTCGCGCATTACAGGTGGTAAACAAAGGTTTGTTTGATGGGCAATAGTAGCATTAATTTTCTGAGAAATGTCGGCATCATGGCTCACATAGATGCAGGGAAGACGACTGCAACTGAGCGGATGCTGTTTTACACCGGGGTGAATACCAGGATCGGTGAAGTTGACGATGGCGCTGCGACGATGGATTGGATGGAGCAGGAGAAGGAACGAGGGATTACCATCACGGCGGCAGCCACAACTTGTTTCTGGAGAGACCACAGGATAAATATTATCGATACACCGGGCCATATTGATTTTACTATAGAAGTGGGGAGATCATTAAGGGTTCTTGACGGGGCCGTGGCCCTCTTTTCCGGCGTTGAAGGCGTTGAGCCTCAGTCGGAGACGGTCTGGCGGCAGGCCGATAGGTATGGCGTTCCGAGAATAGGCTTTGTAAACAAGATGGATAGGCCTGCAGCGGATATGGATAAGTGCGTGCAGATGATGCGGGATATATTGAAGGCGAATCCCCTTGTACTTCAGATGCCAATAAAGAACGGAGATGAATTCATCGGCGTTGTGGATATCATGAGAGGGATAGCTTTCTTCTACGACAGAGATGGCAAAGGCTTGGATTATGCGATAGGCGAGATACCGGAAGACATGAAGGCAAGAGCCGAGGAGCTAAAGATACAACTCCTTGAATCTCTCTCCGAGATAGACGATAGTCTTATGGGTAAGTATCTTGATGGCGTTGACATCAGCGAAGAAGAAGTGAAGAGGGTAATCCGGAAGGGAACGCTTCACGGCGATTTCCTACCCGTTCTATGCGGCAGTGCGTTCAAAAATAAGGCTATCCAGCCCCTGCTTGACGCAATAGTCGACTATCTGCCGTCCCCTGCCGATGTATCACCTTACAAGTACTGGACTGAAGAGGGAGTGGAGGGAGAGCTTGCGGGCACCAGAGAAGAGCCTTTCAGCGGGCTCGTCTTTAAGATTATGACTGACCCGTTCGTGGGGCAGTTGAGTTATATACGGATTTATTCAGGCGAGTTGAAGACGGGAGATACTGTATTCAACGGCATTAGGTCAAAGAGCGAGCGCATAGGGAGAATTCTCCGGCTTCACGCGAACAAGAGGGAAGACGTGAAGAGAGTGGAAGCGGGGGATATCTGTGCCATTGTAGGCCTTAAGAATGCCAGCACGGGCGACACGCTGGCCGTTGAGGGGGCGGATATTCTGTTTGAGGCCATCGAAGTTCCTGTTCCAGTGGTTTCGATTGCCATTACGCCGAAGAAGAAAGACGATCTGAAAAAAATGTGGCTCGTATTCAACAGGTACACGATTGAAGACCCGTCGATTTCAGTAAAAATGGACAAGGAGACGGGAGAGGTCATTCTTTCCGGCATGGGTGAACTCCATCTTGAGATTCTTATGGACCGGGCAAAGAGGGAGCACAACCTCGACATGATATCGTCTTCTCCCCAGGTGGCCTATCGGGAAACGATCACGAAAGCCACAGGCGGAGTAGGCAAGTATATAAAGCAGTCAGGAGGGAGAGGCCAGTATGGCCATGTGGTTCTCCAGATATCTCCCCTTGAAGGCTCCGACTTTGTTTTTGAGAACAACACGGTAGGCGGAGTCATACCGAGAGAATATATATCAAGCATTGAGACCGGCCTTAAGGAAGCCCTTGAGAAAGGTGTGGTGCTAGGTTATCCTTTGATAAACATAAAGGTGGAACTTCTTGACGGATCGTATCACGAAGTAGACTCTTCTGAGCTGGCTTTCAAGCTCGCTGCTTCAATGGGCCTCAAGAATGCGGTGCAAAAGGCGAATCCCGTGATCCTTGAGCCCATCATGAAGGTGGATATCAATATTCCGTCTGACTGCATGGGGACGGTCATCGGTGATGTTTCCTCAAGGAGAGGAAGAATAGCCGAATTAGGCGACAGGAACGACTTTAAATATATTGTTGCCTATATCCCACTTGATCAGATGTTCGGTTATACCACCCATCTCCGGTCGGCAACCCAGGGAAGAGGTTATTTTACCATGGAGTTTTTCCACTATGCGCCTGTGCCGGCTCAAATCTATGATAATTTGCTAAAAAATAGAGAAAAAACAGTAACGGAGGTTCTATATGGCTAAGAAAAAGTTTGAAAGAACGAAACCCCATGTAAACATAGGAACCATTGGACACATAGATCATGGAAAGACCACCCTGACGTCAGCGGT